>JBKPMS010000132.1:0-9805 GCA_046732275.1 Actinomycetota bacterium
CTGCAGGAGGCCGTGCGTGAAGGCGTACTCCCGGTTCGGGAACGGGCGAACCTCGCGAATGATGTCTGCCCGCAGAAGCCGGGTCAGGTTCCGCTCGACATCCTCGATTCCCGGACCGAGGGACAGCACCGAGGGCCCGAACGTTCGGCCGAGCACGGCGCCGACCTGAGCGACCCGGCGCGCGTCTCGCGGTAGGGCGGCGATTCGGGCGACGAGGAGGCTCTCGAGCCCGGTCGGTAGCTGGGCAGCGGGAACGGTCAGCGCCCAGGTTCGACGCGCCGCCAGAGCCCCGGTCTCGAGCAGAGAGCGCAGAAGCTGTTCGACGTAGAGCGGATTCCCCTCGGCCAGCGCGAGCACCTCCTGCCGTGCGTCGGCCGCGAGCTCGCCCGGCGCGAGCTGCGAGAGCAGCTCGTCGGCCTCGGCCTCCGCGAGAGGTCCCAGCCTCAGCTCGACGACACCGTCCGCAAGCTTGCGCCGCGCACTCTCCCGAAATCGCCGATCGTGCGCGTCCGCGGCGACGCGGCTCGTGGTGGCGACCATGAGCGGGTGGTCGCCCAGCAAGTTCACGAGGCGGTCGAGCAAGACGAGGGTGCTCTGGTCAGCCCAGTGGATGTCGTGGATCGCGAGGACCACCGGGCGGTCTCGACAGAGACCTCGGATCCATGTTGAGTACGCCTGTTCGAGCGCGAGGCCGAAATCGTCCGCAGCGCCGTTCGCGCCGCGGTCCGGCGAAAGGAGCATGACCAGGTACGGCAGCGCGTCCGCCTCGAGGCCGAGTCGCTCGAGCGTCGAGGAGCGCTGGACGACATCGTCCACTGCAACCCAGCCGCGGAGTGCTTCGGCCGGCGCGTGATAGAGCGGCTGGCCGCCGTACGAGATGCAATGTCCCTCGAGCCAGGTCACGTCGTCTCGCAGCTGCTCGTGCAGCCACTCGAGGAGCCGCGTCTTGCCGATGCCTGGCTCTCCTTCGACGATGACGAGCTGCCCCTGGCCGGAGCGAAGAGCGTCGGCCGCCGCGGCGAGTTGCGCGGTCTCCGCCGCACGCCCGACAAGGCCCGAGGGGTCGCTCCGGGGCTGGTCGGGTCGTGCGCCCAGGAGGCACCACGCCTCGACCGGCCGTTCTCGGCCGCGCACCGCCAGATGGCCGAGCGGCCTCACGAGAAAGCGGCCCCTGAGCTTCTTCGCAGTTGCGCCCCCGATCACGATCGTGCCCGGCTCCGCCGTGCCTTGCAATCGCGCGGCGACGTTCATCGTGTCGCCGAGTGCGACCGGGTGGCGTTGTGAAGCGCCGACGACGCCGACAGCCACCTGCCCGCTGTTGACGCCGACGCGGACGTTCAATCCGGGGAGGTTCCAGGTCTCGAGCACCTCGTCTGCGTACGCGTCGATCGCCTTCACAACGCTCAGTGCCGCGCTTGCGGCTCGCTCGGCATCGTCCTCGGTCGCGGCCGGGAAGCCGAAGAACGCGGCGATCCCATCTCCCATGTAGGCGTCGATGACGCCACCGAAGTGTTCGACCGCGCGGCACATCCGATCCACGCATCCCCCGATCAGCGCGGCGAAGTCTTCGGGCTCGAGCCGCTCCGCGAGAAGGGTCGATCCCACGATGTCCGCGAAGAGCACGCTGACGGGCCGCAGCTCGTCCTCGGCTTCGACCGGCGTGCGCGACGGCCGCTGGGCCGGGGCAACCCTGCCGCCACCCGCTGAGAGCACCTCGATCCTCGTCGTGCCGATCTTGACGACGTCTCCGGGTGCGAGCGGCGTCGGGCTGATGATCCGCTCGGAGTTGACCCACGTGCCGTTGAGCGAGCCCAGGTCGTGGATCTCGAGGCCATCCTCCGTCGGCATGAAGACGGCGTGTGCCCGTGAGATCTCGGGATCGTCGATGAATAGCCCCGCATCGGCACCGCGCCCGACGGTGAGTCGTTCTGCGATTCGGATCCGGCGTCCGCCTTCTCCGCCGTCGAGGATCGCCACCAGCGCTGCCGCGTGCGAGACGGCGTGCATTACGAAAAGACTTTGCCGATGCGGTGGTGCCAGAACCTCCACCAGCCGTAGAGGCCGGGGTGATCGCTGTCGGCCTCCCGCGCGATGGCGAGGAGGTCGGTGTGCGTAGGTTGCCCGAACTTCCTGTGCGTCCAGACGATCACGGCGGTGCTGCCGTCGAAGTAGCAGAAGCGTGATCCACCGACGGCCGGGCGCGAACCGGGCGAGGCGGGGTTGTGAAGCCACGTGCCTTCTCCGCCCCAGCTCAAGCCGTTGCACCTGCCGTGATCCCTGGCAACGTGATGGGTGCGGCGGAGCGCGTCGTAAGCACTCTGCACGGCGGCGCCGCTCGCGAACGTCGACAGCTCGAGGCGGTCCGGAGCGAACGTCGTCGCGTCTGTGGGCTGGATGCAGTCCGCTGTCTCCACCGCGCCGGCGCGCGGCGTCGTCTCCTTGCAGTCTTGCCAGACCGGCGATGGGACGAGCTCGGCGAGCGGATGAATGGCCGGCGTCGGCGCGCCGCTCACAGAGGTCGTCGTCGATCCATCGTCGCGTGTCAGGAAGTAGACGATCGCGCCCGATGCGGCCGCAGCGACGACGACGAGTAGAAGTGTCAGGAGCAATTGCTTCATCGGAGTCAGCCAGGGCTTCTTCTCCGCTGCGTCATCCGTCACGGGCTCCTGCGCCGGGGGCGCCGGCGGCGTGGTGGCAGCCGGAGCGGCGGCGGCAGCAGCGACCGGGACCGGCGTTTCGGGGCCGGCGGTGGGAGCAGCGGGCTCCGGCAACGCAGCCGCCGGCGGCGAGGCAATCGTCTCCGCCGGTGCCGGCGGTCGGCCGCCGTCGACACGCCTGGCCGCCCCGCTTGCAGCATTTCGTGCCGCACGTGCGACCTCGCCGCACGAGGTGAACCGCTCCTGGGGATCCTTCGCCATGGCGGTGGCCACCACCCCATCGAATGCCAGCGGGAGCTCCGGTCGAACGCGGCTGACGGAGGGGGGCGGGTCGACGAGATGAGCGTGCAGGACCGCGTGCTCCGTGCCCTGAGAGAAGGGCGGCGATCCCGTCAGGCATTCGTAGAGGACGCAACCGAGCGCGTACACGTCCGTGCGTTCGTCGACCGGCCCCCCTTCGATCTGCTCGGGCGCCGCGTACTCGACGGTGCCGAGGAAGTGGCCCGTCGACGTCAGGCCCCGGGCAGTGGTCTGCTTCGCGACGCCGAAGTCGGTGAGGTAGACGTGATCCGTGCTCTCCTCGAGCAGGATGTTGCCCGGCTTCACGTCTCGATGGACAAGTGAGTGCCTGTGCGCCGAATCGAGTGCGCTGGCGAGCTGCTCGATCAAGAAGATCGTGCGGCCGAGCCCGAGATTGCCGCGCTTGAGGACTTCCTTGAGATCTGGCCCTTCGACGAAGCGCATCGCGATGTAGAGCAGCCCGTCGGCCTCGCCTGCGTCGTAGATCGGGATGATGTTGGGGTGGTCGATTGCCGCAGCGATGTGCGACTCCCGCACGAAACGTTCGCGGAACTGCTCGTCCCAAGCGAGCTCGGTCGTGAGCACCTTGAGGGCAACCTTCCGGCGGAGGCGTACCTGCTCGGCGATATAGACGACGCTCATGCCGCCGCGGCCGAGCACCGATTCGATTCGGAACCCGGCGACCTCGGTTCCAATACGTGTGTGAGCCGCCATTTCGAGGGGTCCGTTCATTATCTGCTCCTGATCGGCGAGAACCCAAGGGTAGGACGACATGAGTGGGCGGACGCCCCCATGGCGACAAGACGAGCGGAGAGGACGTCTTCTTCCGTTTTCAGCCGGCTCTAACATGCCGACAATGCGAATTCGCAGCCTCCCACGTTCCCGAAGACCCGTTCGCTGACCAGCGATGGTCTCACGCGAACAGGCACGAGAGCTTGCGCTCAGCCTCCCGGAGGCAGTTGAGGAGGATCATCACGGCCGTCCGTCGTTCCGCGTAGCGGGGAAGATCTTTGCGACCCAGTGGGACGATGACCACATGAACGTGATGCTCGACGAAGGGGGCATCCTCACCGCCGTGCACCGGCGGCCCGGTATCTGCGAGGGTGTCTGGTGGGGCAAGCGCCTCGCCGCGGTGCGGGTGAAGCTGACCGCCGTCGACCGGCGGACGCTCGAAGCCTTCCTCAGGGATGCCTGGGAGGGGAAGGCCCCGAACCGCCTCCTTCGAGACTGAAGCCGCGAACGCTCTTCGGCCGTGCCGGAGACCCGTGCCGGAGACGGATCGCCTACGACATGAGGTGTCGGATGTGAACAGGCGCCGCGCTGATTCGAGGCACAAAAACGTCGAAGCCCGCTGACCTTTCGGTCCTCAGGCTTCGACGGGCGAAGCATGTCATCCCGACCTGGCCGTGTCAAATAGCTGCCGCCGGGTAAGCCCGCGACAACTTGCGGTCGTCCAAGGACGCTCGCAGCTCTGGATAGCGCGGCCCGCGTGATCGACCTCCACACGCACATTCTCCCCGGGCTCGATGATGGAGCCCGGACGATCCAGCAGAGCGTTGCGATGGCGCGGTCCGCCGTCGCCGACGGCGTTCGTGTCGTCGCCGCGACCCCCCACGTGCGTGAGGACTACCCCACGCGGGCAGCGCAAATGGAGCGCGGCGTCGTAGAGGTTCGCGAAGCGCTCGCAGCCGAAGGGATCGACATAGAGCTGCTTGCGGGCGGTGAGATCGCGCTCGACCAACTAGACCTCCTCGAACCCGATGAGCTCGCGCGATTCGGGCTCGGGGGCAACCCGCGGTGTCTCCTCCTGGAGTTCCCCTACTTCGGCTGGCCGCTCAACCTGGAGACGCGAGTATTCGAGGTGGGCCGAAACGGGTTCGCGGTCGTTCTGGCTCACCCCGAGCGCAACGCCGAGGTCCAGGCCGCTCCAGAGCGGCTGCGGCGTTTGACCGATCAGGGGGTCCTCGTTCAACTCACGTCCGCCTCACTCGACGGGCGCCTCGGCCAAACCACGAAGCGGAGCGCACTCCGTTTGCTCGACCTCGGCATGGCGCACCTCATCGCAAGCGATGCGCACACGCCTGAGGTACGCGCGGCCGGGATGAGCAGCGCGGCCGACGCAGTGCGCGATGTTGCGCTTGCACGGTGGCTCACCGAAGACATGCCGGCTGCGATCGCGGCTGGAGAGGTCACGCCACCCAGGCCTGCCCCGACGCAGCGCCGGCGGCTCAGCCTGCCGTTCAAGCAACGACACCGAGGACTGAGATAAGCCCGCTGACGCACGGAGGGCCGGAAACCCGGCCCTCCGTCTCTCGTTATGCCACGAATTACTTAGGCGGCTTCTTGCACTCGTTCTCGCGGAAGTGGATGTGATTCTTGTCGCCGCAACCCTTCCCCGGACGGTATTGATCGCCAAAGATGGGATTGTCCCCTTGCGCTTGGTCGGCTTGGGTTTGAGCGAGCTTGATCGTCCCGCCCTTTGCGGAATGGGATGAAGTCGCTCCGCTCTTTGCCGAGCTCGACTGCGGCGTGGCTTTCGTCGAATGTGACGAGTGCGAAACCCCCACGAGCCGCTCCAGTTTCGACGCGTGGAAAGCACTGTGCGCGGCCGAGGACGCGTACCCGATGCCGCCGAAGACCGCGAACGCGCCGAGCATCCCGGCCGTGAGGGCGGTGACGAGTGCAGCACGGCGAGCCGTCCGCGGTCGGCGTATGCGCTCGTCGAGATCCTTGGTGAGAGCTGCCAGAAACGCCGGGCTAGGCTCCGGACGGTATCGCCTGAGCTCCCCCTCGACGTCGTGATGCTCGCCTTGCCAGAAACGCTTCACCGAGAGCCCTCCTGTGCTAGGTCGCTTACACCCCCTATACCGGCCGAAAGGGCCGGACCCTTACACGGCTCTGGCAGCCGCCGAGGAAGCGGGAGCACCAGCGTCCTCCAAGGCCTCACGAAGCCGCCCGAGAGCGCGATGGAGGGCGACCTCGACCGCGTTCGTCTGGATCCCGAGGATCTCACCGATCTGCCGTGCCGTCAGGTCGGCGCCGAACCTGAGCGCGATCAGCTCCTGCTCGCGCTCTCCCAGGACGCCCATCGCGGCCGCAAGACGCACGCGTCGCGCAGTGTCTTCCTCGAGGTCGCCGGGGGCTGCCGGCTCCGGTGTTTCGGCGACGACGTCGAGCCGGCGCCTGAAGAAGTCGTCGATGCACCGCCGCGCGATCCCGAGGAGCCAAGAAATCGGCTCGCCGCGATCGGCGTCGAAGGACTTGCGATAGCGCAGTGCGCGTTCGAACGTGTCGCTCGTCACGTCCTCTGCATCGGCGCCGTCGCCGATCCGATAGGCAACGTATGCGTAGACGCGCCGAATCAGCGGCTCGGGGTTCCTAAGTGGATCGGTCCGGAACACGTCAGCTGCCCGCTTTCGGCGGAATACGAATGCCCTTCAACCCGACGCCTGCGACGAACTCCGCGATCTCCGGGCTGTGCGGGTTCAGCGTGAGCGCGCGTTCGAGCGCGCGCCGCTGCTCGGCACCCGTCGTCGCAAGCGCGAGGTCGAACCAGCGATCCCAGTTCTGCGGGTCTTGCCGGATGGCCTTCCGAAGATCGCGCCTCGCAGCCGCAAGCTTGTTCTCGCCGAGCTCCGCTTGGCCGAGACGCCGCCAGCCGTCCGCCGACCAGGGCGCCCAGCGGATTGCTTTGTGCGATTCGCGGCTTGCCTTTGCCCAGTTTCCATCCGTGATCGCTTTCTGCGCGTTCGATGTAGGAACGTTGCCGAGCAGCCCGACGAGCGAAAAGACGGCAATCGCGGCCGCAAGTCCGGCGAGGGCATAGCGCGACTGGCCAATCACCAACGTGTCGCGATCGCCGCGCGATCCGATTAGCAAGCCGACGCCGCAGAGCAGACCGGCGAGGGTCACCGCCGTTACCTCCCAGTCCCAGTCGACCCCTGCGTGCACGAGGAACGCGACATACGCACCTGCTGCCACGGCCATCATGGGTCGACGCCTCGCGCGTAAGGCCGCTAGCAACGGCGTCAGAAGGGCGACGAGCAGGAGGGCCAAGCCGATGGGCCCAAGCTCCGCCAGCACCTCGATGTAGAGGCCATGCGCGTCGCGCACCTTCGAGGCATCCGCGCGGTGGCTTAGGTACCAGATCTCATACGTCCCCGCGCCGGACCCGAGCAAGGGATGAGCGTCAGCATCCTGCCAGGCGTGATGCCACAAGACCGTCCGGCCGTTGCTCGAGATACTGAAGAGCCGAGCGTTCAGGTTCGTACTACCGCCCGAGGGCGCCAGCGTAGAAAACTGGTTCCAACCCTTGCGCGCGATCGTGTCGGGCGTGCCGAAGCGCACGACGACCAAGACGAGTGTCGCCAACACTGCGAGGACGAGCGCTCCCGCGTATGCGCGACGGACAGACAGCCCGAAAGAAACGCGGGTGCCGATCCAGCTCTGCAGCCAGCGCAGCGCGACTGCCGCGCAAGCAAGCAGGACGAGCGCGACCGCGAGCCGATGACCGTCGTGCGTCGCGCGCGCAAGCGAAGAATCGGTGTGTGTCAGCCCGTGCAATTGCGAAGCGATCAGTACTGCTATGGCTGGCGGAACGGCGACGACGAGAACCGTCGTAATCAGCTGAAGGCGTCGAGTGTCCAGAGCTATCGCCGCAAGAAGACCGATGCCGAGCGCGATCCACGCACCACGGCTGTACGTGAAGTAGAGCGTCGGCGCCAGCACGACCAGTGAGGCCGCCGCGAGCAGTCGAGTAGCTAGATGCCGTCCCCGCGCAGCAAAGGCAAGGGCGAGCAGGATTCCAAGAACGGCGAAGATCCCCAGTGCATTCCAGTAGCCGATCGGCCGGAAGAGGCGGTAGCCGGCGATCGCGTCGAAGGTCCCCGCCCTGTCCGGGAAGACTCTCGTCGCAAGCGCGTACCACGAGATGACAGTGATCGCGATGCAGACAGCGCCGAGGAGTCGCCGCGAAGACCTGCCGTTGAACGCGACCACCGCCGCGAGCATGCCGACGGGATAGAGAATGTCACGCTCCACCTCGCGCACGGTCGACGGCCACGAGTCCGTCCAGAGACCGGACAGCGCGACCCACCCGACAAACGCGGACATGCTGCCGATCGCGATGAGCTCCAATCGGCTGAGCGTGACAGCGTCGCGAACGGACAACACGACAGCGGCAGCCCAGGCAGTCACGAGTGCTGCCCAATTCCAGGTCGTTGCGTGATAGCCGCCGTTCTCTGCCGCGATGACAATGAGCAGGAGCGTCGTCGCCAGAGGCCAGGCGAGCATGCCAGCGCCGAGGGCAGCTGCCCGCGCGCGTTCAGGCGCGAAATCAGAGACGAACCGCTGCGAGACGTCGGTTGTCATCCGATCACCGCCGCGTCGAGTTGTTGGAGGGCAGGACGCCTGGCGAGCCTCCGCTCTGCGTACGCGCGTGCGCTCGCGCCAAACCGTGCCCGAAGGGCGAGCCACACGGACCGAGGAGGCCGAGCGTGTCACCGCGACAGCCGGGAAACGACAGCACGTCGGCGATGTTGTCCAAGACAGAAGCGATCGCTTCGCAGAGCAACGGCACGCTGTAGATGACCTTCACCAGCGGTTGCCGCCTGCCTGTGCTGGTCATCGCAGCCAGCCGACTCCCGCGAAGTCGGTGTTCGCGGCGCGATAGAACTCTCCGGCCTCGCGCCGCGAGCGGAGGCCGAGCTTCCCGAGGATGTTCTGGATATGCCGCTTGACGGTGAACTCGGAGATGGTGAGCTCGAGAGCGATTTGGCGGTTGCGCGCACCGCGGGCCACTTGCTCGAGGACCTCGCATTCGCGTGACGACAGAGCGAACAATCGATCGCGAGTTCCCTCGCGTTCGCCGAGCCGGTGGATGGCTTCGATCATGAGAGTCGCGAGATCTCGCGAAAGCGCTGCCTCACCGACCACGACGCCACGCAGCGCTCGGATGAGACCCTCCGGTGCGATGTCCTTACGCAGATATCCGCTCGCGCCGGCCCGCACGGCGCTGAGCACGCCGTCTCGCGTCGGCTCGAAGCTCCAGACGATCGTGTGTGTGGAGCAGTGCTCGTTCAGCCACCGCGCCGCTGCGATTCCGCCGTCAGGCGGGAGCTCGAGATCGATCAGTGCGATATCTGGACACGTCGTGCCGACGAGGTTCTGCACGGCCCGTAGATCGCCGGCTTCGACGACGGCGAAGTCCCTCTCTCGCTTGAGAAGGCTGTGCACGGCCGCGCGGAAGATCGCGAACGGATCGGCAACGAGAACCCCCGTCCGGCTCATCTGACGCCCGCCGCCTCACGCTCCTCGCGACGGTCGTAGTCGTAACCGCCGTCCCCGTAGCCATCCTCGCTCTCCGCCCCAGCAAGAACGAAGCCGAGCTTGTCGGCGGGGCTCGCGTGCAGCGCGCGGCGTAGCTCGGTCAGCATCGGGCGCCGGACGACGTTCATCCGGCAGACGACCTGGATGGCGTCGACGAGAGCACTGAGGCGACATCGCCTCGCCGACCTGGAGCGGCGCACGACGCGCAGGTCGTCGCGCAGCGGTGCGTGCGACCCTGCGTAGCCGTCGGAAATCGCCCCGGTTTCCCCTGGCCGTGACATCCGCTGACCCCCTGCTAATGACCCTGTTACTGACCCTGAAGCGGCGCATACTGCCGGAGAACCGTCCGAGCCGCAATGGTTCTTTTTTGGCCCGATGAGTCCCGGGACCGCAAGGGCAGCCGGGCCCGGGTGCGCGCGGGCCCGCGTGCTTGCCTACGTACAGCGCAGTTTTCGGCCCGTGAAAGATGGTTCTCTCGGCTTGACGACGTATCTCCGTGTGTCGTGGGCCTGTGGGAAGCG
>JBKPMS010000133.1:0-11009 GCA_046732275.1 Actinomycetota bacterium
GACGCGCGAAGTTGAGCGGCGTCGAGACGGATCTGACCTTCGCCGCCATCTACACGATTCGAGACGGGAAGATCGCTCGAGGCCGTGAGTATTGGACGCGAGAGCAAGCCCTAGAAGCCGCCGGGCTGCGGGAGTAGGAGGTGGGGCACCGTGGCCTGGCCTCTTACTCCCAGAGTCCGCGTCGACATGCCCGGTTGCACGACCCAGGCGTGCGGGATCCGCGACCACACGGCCGGCTATGACGCCGCCGACGCGGTTGTCCTCGGCATCTCGCCCGATCCGGTCAAGCGCGCGAAGCAGTTCGCAGACGAGTACGACCTGGGCTTCGCGTTGCTGGCCGACGAGGCCCACGCGGTGGCCGAGGCCTACGGGTCTGGGTGGAGAAGTCGATGCACGGGCGCACGTACTGGGGCAACGAGCGTACGACCTTGATCGATCCCGAGGGCCGGCTGGCCGAGGTGCTCAGGAACGTCAAGCCCGCCCAGCACGACGACCTGGTCCTCGCCGCAATCGTGACATAAGCGACATGCCCTTTCGTGGTGCTCGAGGTTCCTGCCCACCACGCGACAGCGGCGAACGAACGCCTCGGTCGACTCGACTCAGTCGGTGACCGCCCCCACGCGGTTGGCCGCCCGGCGGTCGTCGCGGAAAGCGCGCAGATACTTGCGCGTCCTACGAGCGAACGCCTTGGGCTTCTCGGCGTAGACCCGCCGCGCGAGGCTGCGCGCTTGGGCCTGGAGCTCGGCGCGGCGCTCGTCGATAAGGTCGACCACCGGATCGAGGTCGACCGGCGCGGTCGCCGCTGGCGGATCCTGGTGGACGATCGCCGCGCGCAGGACGGCGAGGTCGTGGTCGTCGCCGAGCAGGTCCGAGAGCTCGTGAGCGTCCTTGGCGTATGCCCCGACGACGCTGGGATAGGCGCCCTTGATCAGCCGGTGGTGGTACCAGAGGTCCTTTGCGCGCTTGCGCCACTCGTGCAGCTCCTCGGTGGCGGCGGCGCCGGCGTAGCCCTTCCGGCCCCGCCGATACGAGCGATCGATTCCGGCCACCACGGTCGACCACTTCACGCGACCAAAGTTCGCGGCCCCGAGTTCGGCGCGAGCGTTGATCAGCCGGTCGACGCGCGTCTGGTTGTCGCCCTCGACTTCGGCCGACGGCGCCTGTTGGGCCAAGCGCTCACGCAATGCCTCGAACGTCGAGGCCGGAATCTGGCCCGCGTAACGTTCATGCAACGAGTCCACAGTCGTCGCAAGCACGTCCGCATCGCGCCGGGCCGAGAGCGTCGCGGCCACGGCGCGCAGCTCGTCGCTGAGATGCCGGGCGGTGCGGGTCCCGAGCGCGCTGCGCACCAGGCGCAGCGCCGAGCGAGCCTTCTTCAGATGCTTGCGCGCGTCGTGCACGGCGGCCGGCCGCCTGGCGGGGTCGGTGACCGAGAGCGACTCGATCGCGGACTCCAGCTCCCCGTCGATGGCCGCCACGACCGAGTCGGAGACCTTGCGTTGGACGTCGAGGCGAAAGCTCATCGCTCAACTGGGGTGCCCCGCTCGGTGCGCGCGCAAACGGCAGGGCCGGGTCGCGCTCCCAATAACCGAGACGGCCTGGCCGAGTCCTCGTCGACGAGGGCTCTGGACACGCGCTGAGCCCAGAGCGACGCGCCAAACGCATCAACATGCTTGCTCTCGCCCGTGGCGCAAGGCGGGCCAGGTAGTGCGATGGGCGAGCCACTTCTCCGCTACCGCCGGAGCGACGCCCGCGCCTGAGGATCGCGCGCCATCTCAGTGATGCGCGAGTCAGGCTGGGACCGCTGGCCTGAGCGGACGATGCGCATCCAGCCGATCAGGTTGCGCGCGCGAAAGCGGTCGCTGCAGGCAAGCCTTGCGCAGGTGATCCCTCAGGCGAGGACGAGGGTGTCCGCAATCCGCTCGGCCAGCGCGATGGTGGAGAGGTTCGTGTTGGCGCGCGGGATCGTCGGCATGATCGACGCATCTGCGACAACGAGGCCGTCCAGCCCATGGACTCGGCCGTGGCCGTCGACCACCCGCCCGATCGCGCAGGTCCCGACGGGGTGGAAGAAGCCACGCACCGCCGTTCGGACGTGCGTCATCGCGTCGACCTCTGGACCTGGGCGCGTCTCGTGGCCGCCATACCGGCGAACCGCGTCGTCCGCGGCGACTTGGCGAAGCTTGTCGACGCCCTCGGCGAGCACGGACGCGTCGTCGGGGTGCGAGAGGAAGCCGTGGTCGATGTGGAGCGGCGCGCGCGGGTCGCTCGCGTTCAGGCGGACTGAGCCGCGCGACTCCGGCTTCATCGCGAAGACGGCCACGCTGACCTCGTAGCCCTGCGGACCCGTGGGATCGAGCCCGGGGAAGAAGAAGAGGTCCGATAGACCGGCGGCGCAGACGCTGCTGGACAGGGCGATTGTGATCTGCGCTGTGAACAGCGGATGTGCGCGCTCGAACGCCGCCACGTCGCGCTGCATGCGGTCTGTGCCCTCATATCCGAAGCCGACCCCGACGTGATCGACCAGGCCGTCGCCGACGGGTAGCCCACGCCCCGGTCCAACGCCGCTGCGAAGGAGAATCCCGGGTGTGCCGTACGCGCCGGCGCTTAGCACGACGGTCCGCGCCCGCACTTCGCCGACCGTTGTCGCCACGCCGATCGGGCGGTCACCGTCCAGCAGAACGCGATCAACGAGCGTGTCGGCGAGGACCGTCAGGTTGTGGTGTGCGCGCACCGGATCGAGATATGCGAACGCGGTGTTCCAGCGGACTATGCCGACTGCATTGACGGGATGGACGATCGCAGCATCCCCACACGTCTCGACGAACGCCCGGTGCCAAGGCGACAACTCCTCCATCGCGAGCCGGCGCACGCGCATCTGCCGCTCGGCTCGGCGCAAGTAGGGCTCGATCGCGTCATGGCTCCACCCGTGACCCCAGTCGTCGTAGTCGGCCGGCGCGCCCGCGAGCATCACGCAGGCGTTGTGTGCCGAGCACCCTCCCATGATCCGCGCGCGAAGTTGCGAGCGGTCCTCGCGGTCGGTCTCCCACGCGTGTGAGAACGCGAGCCGGCGACCGTCGAGCATGTCCTCAGGCCAGCGCCCGTGCCCGTATGACCCGTAGTCGGGCCCGGCCTCGATGAGTCCGATGCGCCGTCCGCCCTCGGCCAGACGCGCGGCCACGACGCAGCCCGCCGAACCGCCACCCACGACAATCACGTCGAAGCGCGCGCTCCGGTCCACAGCAGCAGACCATAAGCACATCGAGGCTGCCCCCTCGGCCCGGCCTTCCGTCGAAGCCAGGACCGGGCATCGTGCTGGTCCTTTGAGGCAGATGCAGCCGCGAAATCCCGGCCGGCCAACGCGCTCGCAACGTATACGGAGCTAGGCAGTCTGCGACGGTCGGCCGAACGCGGTCGTCGCGTCATCCTCTACCCCAGCCCAAGGCCGACACGCCCGGCAAGTAAGGCAGTAGAGGCGGTGGCCCGGCCACGTGCGGCGCTGGCCGAACCTTTCTCTCGGCCAGCACGACCGCCCTTCGCCCCTCTGGGGCTACCGCTTCCGCTTGCGCAGGCCGGGGTCACGCGCTGCCACATGTTCGACGTGGCTCACCCCTTGAACCGGCCGTCGCTCGTGATCCGCGCAATCCACGCGATTGCCGTTGCTGCACCCCGGACGACGGCCCGACGCAGGTCGGGACGATGCCGATCGCGCGTCCTGGTGGAGCCATACTCAGCACGAGCCTCCGAGCGAAAGGAATGCGATGGTCGAAGTTGGTCAGCCGGCACCGGAGTTCACGCTCCCCGATCAGGAGGGCACGCCGGTCTCGCTCTCCGACTTCCGTGGCCAGCGCGTCGTCGTCTACTTCTATCCCAAGGCCGACACGCCGGGGTACTAAAGCAGTAAGCCATGGCCACGACCGCATGCCGCCCTTCGGCGGCCAGGCAGGAGCATCGGCGCGAAGTTGGCTTCGGCTGCGCGGTGGACGGGGGCACGTATCGCAAACCAAGTCCGTCCTGAAGGACCGCCTCACACCTGCTTTCGCCTGCGAAGCGCAAATCAGCGTTCCCGGGCCCTCGCTTTCGGACTTCGTCCGGAGCGCAAGCGGTCACGCGTCTTTCCGGCGGCGTTTCTCGACTGAAAGCGAGGTGGAAATTGGTGGGGGATTGGTATCCGGAAGTCCGTGGATGAACGACCATTGGCGCTATGCCACACGCGCAGGCAACGGACGTCGTGTCGGCCTAGGCGACCCGCAGCTGATCAAGGCGCTCGGCCATCCGATACGGACGCGGATCCTCGGCCTGCTCGACAACCGCGTCGCGAGCCCCAGCGAGCTCTCAGAGGAGCTGGGCGCGTCGGTGCAGAACGTCAGCTACCACGTGCGCGAGCTGGCCAAGGTCGGGCTGATCAAGCTCGTGCGCACGACGCAGCGGCGCGGCGCGCTGCAGCACCACTATACGGCCATGCCCCACGTCTGCGACAAGGCGTGGCGCAACCTGGCGCCGATCGTCCGCCATCGCCTGACCGCCGCCGGCCTGGCGGGGATCTTTCACGAGGTCAACGAGGCGGCCGCCCACGGCGGATTCACCGCCGACGATGCGCACCTGTCACGCACGCAACTCGTGCTCGACGAGCAGGGCCGCAAGGCGCTGACCAAGGAGCTCGAAGCCACGATTGCGCGCGTGGAGCGCATCCAGGAGCAGGCGCACAAGCGGCTCGGCCACGACCACGAGGCCGAGCGAGCGATGACGCTGGTCGTGCTGCGGTTCAACGACGCCCCGGTTCCCGCTCGCGGCAAGCCCACTGCTCGCACGCGCCGACGCACGACCCCGCGCCCGCGCCGCTCCCGCTCCACCTGACCCCAAGCTCCAGCGTCGGACCATGTTGGACCGGCTTGTTCACGCTCTCCGCCCACCCTCCGTTCGACCGCGCAACCGTACGAGCAACCCCTGCCACCCCTGACCTTTCCGACCGCGTTGGAGCTACGCGACCTCGTGCCGGACCGCCGGCGGCGGATACGGCTACCGGCCCCTAGAGGATTGGCTGATGCATCACCCGGCCGTGTAGCTCGGCTGATGCACCACCCGGCCGTGTAGCTCGTAAGCGCCCACTACCCGGTGGTTCTGCGCGCCAGTTGCGCGCCATCCACTGGCGCACGCTAGGGGTCCCGGGGGGTCCCTGGGGGGTGTCGAAACCCGCATGGCGCCGCGAAATTCCGCTATGCGGCGGGACGGCCGCCAGAAGTTACGGTTCCATGCGACTCGACACTCGCGTCGCCGTGCGGTGCGCTCGCCCGCACGCCGCTGAGTTCCGGCACCGGCGGGCGCCGCATCGATTCTGACGGGATACTCGCGGCTTCGTCTCGGTCTCAGACTGCTCTACTCCCGATGGACGAAAGGCGATCAAATGCATGCCCGTATGACCCGGTATGAGGGGGCGGCCCCCGATGCCCTCGAGGAGGCACTGGAGGCCAAGAAGGGCGTGTTGCCGACCCAGTTCGGGCAAACCGAGGGCATGAAGGGCATAGCGTTCCTGGTCGACCGATAGAGCGCAACGATCGTCGTCATTTCGCTGTGGCGCGATGAGGACGCATTGCGGGCAAGCGAGGACGAGGCAACTCGCGTCCGCCAGGAAGTGACGGGTCCAGGCGAAACCGCTTCCGTGGAGCGCTATGAAGTGGCGCTCCCGAACGTCGAACAAGCGGGCTGATCGGTCAACCGTTAGACGTGGCCAGTCGTTCCGCACGACCCTCGGGCCCGCTCCGCGCGGCCGACGATGACTCGAACGCCAATTGCTCACGGCCCGGCCGTTGCCCCACCCAGGACACCTCCACCACCCGCGCCCCTGACCGCCCCTTGACGCCACCCGCTCCTTCATGGATGACGGCCGCACGACGCCCTCAGGGGGCTATCGTCACGCGTCCTCCAGCCCGACGTCGCGCAGCTGCGATGGCGGCCCTGAGATCGGTTGTGGGAGTCATGCGCCCCGCTCGGGGTGCGGTCGGCGCTTGGCGGGAAGCCGATATTGCGCTTCGAGGTCGGCCGTCTCAAGCTCCTGCTCAAGCTCGGCCCTGAACTCCTCGACGTTCACGCCCGGCGGCACGAAGCGCCACCTGATTGCCAACTTCAGCAGAACCTTGAGCGCAGCGCGATGGGCCTCCTGCTCCGCGTCACCGCGCTCCGTGAACCTGTCGGACATGTCGCGCGTGAGGAGCCGCTGCGGGGCGCGGGAACGTGCCCGGCGCTTCTCGTAGGCGCGCTGGCGGCAGGCGGGTTTGCAGTACTGCTTAGGGCGCCCCGTCTTCGGCTGGTCGATCTTGTCGCCGCAGATGGGGCATTTCCTCGGTCGTTTCATCCGGGCTTTCGTCATACGACGAAAGCCAGCAAGATAAATGTTTTTGAACAGAGAAAGGCCTGCAAATCAGCGGTTTTCCGGTCGTTTCACCTTCAATAATTGAGCCCTGAACGATTTTCGGATCATGGTAAAAACCATTTTACCATTTTCCTCTCGCACGTATCCGAGGTTTGCGGTGTCTGCCGCGAGCCCTATCCGGGCCTCTACGTCGCTTTGCTGTTGCTCTGTGCCCGCCGCCCCGACCGGCGCGACGAGTTGTTCGTCTCGCCGCGCGCGGTCGGTCGCGAACGGGCTGGTAAGCCGTGGCACCGCTCGGTTCAAATCGCCAAGCTGTGGCGCTCCTTCCACGCGAGGTAGCGGCGAACCTCATCCGAGCATGTCACGCTCCATGAACAGCCGGCCGCTGCCGATGACGTTCAACCCAGCAGCGATATAACGGGTGGCGATGCCGTCGGTGATGGTCGCCCGCGCGTTGGTCCCGATGACGAACCCGTTCCGACGGTCCGCGGCCCGCACGTCTCGGTCGGGCTGAAAGGGTCCTAACGGCAATGGACGCTAGCCAGACGGCGCCGCCGTCCGCTCCCGCTCAATGAGCACGCGGCGCAGGACCTTTCCTGACGGGGTCTTCGGGATCTCGTCGATGAGCTCGACGGCGCGGACCTTCTTGTAGGGCGCCACGTGCTCGGCGACGAAGGCGCTGACCTCCTGTGGGGTGAGCGGCCCGCTGGGCACGACGAATGCCTTGGGGACCTCGCCGGCTTCCTCGTCGGGCAGCCCGATCACGGCCGCATCGGCGATCGCGGGGTGCGTGAGCAGGAGGCCCTCGAGTTCGGCGGGGGCGACCTGGTAGCCCTTGTACTTGATCAGCTCCTTGACGCGATCGACGATCCGCACCGAGCCTTGGTCGTCCAATCGGGCGACGTCACCGGTGTGCAGCCAGCCGTCGGGATCAATCGTCCGGGCCGTCGCCTCGGGGTTGTTGAGGTAGCCCTTCATCACCTGTGGGCCGCGGATGCACAGTTCGCCAGGCTCGCCGGCCTGCGCGTCTTCGCCGGTCAGCACATCGACGATGCGACACTCGGTGTTTGGGACCGCGGGGCCGATCGAGCCCGGCATCTGCCCGGCGCGGTCGTCCGGGACAGAGTGGGTGGTCGGGCTCGTCTCGGTCAGCCCGTAGCCCTGCTCCATGCGGCAGCCCAGCCGTTTGCCGCACGCCACCTCGAGCTCGGCGGACAGCGGCGCGGCGCCGGAGAGCATGAACTCAAGGCTCGAGAGGTCGAACTCGTCCACGAGCGGCTGCTTGGCCAGCGCGAGCACGATTGGCGGGACGACCCAGGCCCGGGTGATGCTGTACTGCTGCATGACGCGCAGGAACTCGGGCAGGTCGAACCGCGGCATCGTCACGATCGTGGCGCCGCGGTAAAGGGGGAGGTTCATCAGAACGACGAGGCCGTAGATGTGAAAGAACGGCAGCACCGCAATGACGCGCTCATCCTCGCGCAGGCGTTGGTGAGCGATGGTCTGGCAGATGTTCGCGCCGAGGTTGCGGTGCGTGAGCATCACCCCCTTGGGCAGCCCCGTGGTGCCGCTGGAGTACGGCAGCGCGACCACGTCCTCGGCGGGGTCGATCGCGACCTCGGGCGGCTCGCCGCCCGTCTGTAGCAACGATGCGAACGGCGTCGCACCGTTGGCCTCGCCGTAGACGAAGATATCCTCCACGCCCGCCCGCTCGGCTGCCGCGGTCGCCTTCTCGAGCTGGTCGGGCACGGTCACCAGCAGACGCGCGCCGCAGTCTCGCAGCTGCGCCGCCAGCTCGTCCGCGGTGAGCAGCGGGTTGGCGGTCGTGTTCACGCCCCCGACGCTCGCCACCGCGTGGAAGGCGACCGCATACTCGGGCAGGTTGGGGGCGTAGTGCGCAAAGATGTCGCCCTTGCCAAACCCCCGCTCGGCGAGCCCCGCCGCGACCGCGCGCACCGATTCCGCCAGCTGCGCATAGGTGATCGTCCGGCCAGTCGGCGCGTCGATCAGCGCCGGCTTATCGCCCAGCCCGCTGGCGCGAGCGAGCACAAAGTCGCTGAGAGGCACGTTGGGAATGTCGACGTTCGGAGACGGGCTGCGCAGCATGAAGTGACCCCCTCGAGGCTCTTCGCCTGACTCTACGCCGCTCCGGGCGGCGCTGGGGGAATCGTGCCGAGGCAAGGAGTCGATCAGCCACACCCAAGGAACCGGCGCTATCCACGACACCGGCATCTCGTCCCACGCGAGGTCGCTCCTGAGCTGCATCCCCAACCAGCCCATGATTCGCGCTCTCGGTACTTCGTGGCCGACGGCCGGCCGCGTGGGCCGCACACGCCCATGTACACCGGTTGGTTGCCATGAGCGACCAAGGACCGACGAGACTCCTCTTCCAACTTGCCCCTAGGAGAGAAAGCGGTGCCCGTGCCGAGCCCTCACTCCTCCCTTGAGAGGAAGACAGCAGCCAAGCGCTCGCCGCCCCCTCCCATGCGACACCAGTCGCCCAGCGGCCGGCGATCTAACGGGTGCGCTTGCGCTTTCGCTGCTCCTATGTCAAGAGCTTGATGGTGAGGGGAGTTGTCGGAGCGGGCGTGGGCGGCTGGAGCAGGTGCCAGATGCGGCGGGCGAGATGGCGCTTGAGGCAGCGGATGGCGTCGCGGTTGGTCTTGCCTTCGGCGCGTTTGCGTGCGATGTAGGCCTGGGTCTCGGAGTGGCAACGCGCGCGTGTGACGGCGACGCGGTGGATGGCGGTGTTGATCTGGCGGTTGCCGCCGCGGTCGAGGCGGTGGCGGTTGTTCTTGCCGGAGCTGATGGGGATGGGGCGATGCCGCCAGCACGGGCTAACTTGGCGTCGTTGGCGAAGCGTTGGGCGCCGGCGATCTCGCCGATCAGCTTGGCCGCGGTCAGCGGCCCGAAACCGGGCTCGGCCATCAGCTGCGGCGCGGCCTGGGCGACGAGCGCGGCGATCTCGGCCTCGAGCGCATCGATGGTGTGGGTGAGCTCGCGCAGGTGGCGTAGCTCGTCGCGGGCGATCCGGACCCTGGCGGTCTGCTCGGCGCGGGCCAGGCGCCGACCGATCCTGGTCGTCCACTTCTTCGACAACAGGGCGCAACCCGGAAGGGATTGCTCGGGCCAGAGGTCTGCAGGGTTTTTGCGCCTGGTTGGACGTATTCTTGTTCGGCTGGGTGCGGATAGGTGGGGTCGGATGCGCCGAGTTCGACACGGTTGGGGACATGCGAGCCGGTGCTCAGTTGTGGTCTGCTCCCGACGATGTTGGGGCCGAACACGCCAGGCCGGGGGTCTCGGCGGGGGCCGGCCAGCACCAGCGCCCGACGTCGCCGCCGCGCGCGGCCGCGCCGGTCCATGGACGACGTCACGCGCGTTCGCATCCGCGGGTCGGACTATCTTCGCCCAGCCGGCCGAGTGAGGGTTCGCCATCCGCGGGTCCAGCCGCTTGCTCGTCGTCCGCACCGGGAGTCAGGTCGCGGTCGTCTCGTGTTCCCGGCGTCGGGGGCTTGGCAGCAGTCTCGCTATCCCCGGACATCTCCCGTCCCTACCGGTTCTTCGTCCTGCGTCGAGGGCCGGGAGCGAGCGTAGACTGGCTTGGTTGTGGGCTACCCCCAGCACGCGATCCGCTTGACCTATCTGTCGCAGGAGGACCTGCTCGAGTCGGGCTGTCTCGACTTCCAGCTGGCGATCGACGCGGCCGAGTCCGCGCTCTTGGCGCACCGCGACGGGGACGTGGAGTTTCCCGAGAAGGTCGTGCAGATCTTCAACGAGGAGACGCAGGAGCGGATCAACTGCCTGCCCGCCACGCTCCGAAAGGAGAACGTGTGCGGCATGAAGTGGGTCTCGGTGTTTCCGAGCAACGTCTCGGACTTCGGTGTTCAGACCCTCACCGCGTTGTTCATCCTCTCGGAGATCGAGCGGGGCTTTCCCATTGCCGTGCTCGAGGGCACGCTGGCTTCGAATGTGCGGGTCGGGACGATGGGCGCGCTTGCGGCTAGGTACTTCGCGCCGTCGGAGCCCTCCGCGATCGGCTTCATCGGCGCGGGCGAGCAGGCCAAGATGCAGTTGCTGGCGATGAAGACGGTGTGCCCGTCGCTGGAGCGCTGTCGTGTCGCGGCGAAGAGCCCGGAGGAGGAGCGGCAGTTCGTGGATCAGCTAAAACCGCTCTTGGCCGACATGGAGTTCGTCGAGTCGGGCGCCGAGCCGGCCACGGCGATCGAGGCTGCGGACATCGTGGTGACTGCCACCAGCGCTCAGGCGCCGCTGCTCAAGGCCGACTGGGTCAAGCCGGGCTCTCTCTATAGCCACGTCGGCGGCTTCGAAGACGAGTACGATGTGGCCAGACAGTCCGACAAGATCGTCTGTGACGACTGGGGTACGGTCAAGCACCGTACGCAGACGCTCAGCCGGATGTATAAGGACGGCGAGCTGAGCGACGCGGATGTCTACGCGGACCTGGTCGAGGTCGTAGCCGGGGCCAAACCGGGCCATGAGTCAGACGACGAGCGCGTCTACTTCAACGCGGTCGGGCTCGCCTACGTGGACGTGGCGATCGCCCTGGCGATGTGCCGGCGCGCGATGGAGGCGGGCAAGGGGCGCGAGCTCACGATGCAGGACACGATGATCTTCGAGC
>JBKPMS010000134.1:0-6550 GCA_046732275.1 Actinomycetota bacterium
GGACGATCCGCTCCATCCCGGCGCCAGGCGGGAGCGTGCTCTCGAGAGCGCCGAGGTCCGCCCGCGCGATCGCTCCGCAAACAAACGCGGAGCACGTGTCGGGCGACGCGTTCCCGATCCGATTGAGCAAGCGCGCCGCGAAAAGGGCGCGCGAGAGACCAGCCGATTCGGCGACCCGCGCTCCACGCTCGAGGGCGTCTAGGTCGGAAAGGCTCCGCTCGGGATCGACGAGGTCAGCGAGGATCGTCTCCCTGTGCAGCGCCCAGAGAAGCTCGCCCGACAGCGTCGTCAGGCTCCAGGTGATGCGGTCGTCAGCGTCGATCCAGACGAACTTCGGGTGGGAACCGACGGAGACATAGAGCAGCGGAGGCTCGACCTTGCCCAGGGCAAGGAGCCCGACGACCTGGGTCTCTTCGCCGCGCATGAAATCCGCGCGCTCGACATCCTCCGAGGCGTTGCGAACGCCGGGGACAAGGAGAAGCCGGGCGGGGAGCACGGGTGTCTCGGACCACTCGAGGATCGCGCGCACCAGTTCGCCGACGTCCACTGGGACGACGAGGTGTGGCAATTCAATGAGCCCGAGCTCCGAGGTGATCATCCCGAAGGCGACCACCGCATCGACGTCGCTCCACCCGACCTCCGCGGTCGCGAGTGCTTGGTCGCTCACCTCGCGCACCTGGTCGAGCAGCCACGCCCGGTCTCGTGTCCGGGCGAGGTCTCGCGCACCCGCGATGGTCGACGCGCCCTTTCCGACCGCGCCGTCTGTCACAACCCACGCGCGAGTCCGCGTGGTGCCGGAGTCGACCGCGACGATCACGCCGGCGCTTCCTCGACTGCACCTATTCGGCGCCCGATCTCGCGCGCCGCGATGACCGCCGCGTCGGCCAGACCCCCTTCGAGGAGATCCTTCGGCATTCGGTGGGCGGGTCCCGCAATTGAGATCGCCGCCGCCGCACGGCCGTCGGGACCCGGCACCACCGCCGCAACGCAACGAACGCCCGGCTCATGCTCCTCGAGATCGAGCGCATACCCCCGCCTGCGGATTCGGGCGAGCTCGGCCCGTAGCGCCTTCGGCTCGCAGAGCGTGTTCTTCGTGAAGGGCTGCAACTCGCGACGGTCGTCGAGCACCGAGACCGGATCACTGTCGAGCGCCGCGAGCAACGCCTTCCCCAAGCCCGTGCAGTACGAGGGGGCGGTCCTTCCGACGCGCGACATCATGAGCCCGACCGCGTGCGCGCTGTCGAGCTTCTCGAGATAGACGACGCGCAGCCGGTCGTCGAGCACGCCGAGGTGCACGGTCTCGTTGAACTCGGCCAGCAACCGCTCCATCACGGGAAGTGCCTCGCGACGAAAGTCGATCTGTTCCAGGTAGCCCTGCCCGAACTCGAGACACCGAACGCCGAGTCGGTAACGGTCCTGCCCTGGAAGACGTTCCACGAGCCCGATCTGCTCGAGTGTCCGAATCATCCTGAACGTAGAGGGCTTCGCGAGCCCGGACCCGCCTGCGAGCTCCTGCAGGCTTACGCTGCCGCCGGCGGTACGAAGGATTTCGAGCAGCTGCACGGCGCGCACGACGGCGCGGACCGTGTAGCCGTCTCCGTCCTCCCGATTCATCGCGAAACGCGCTCCTCCGGCATCATGGTCTGGCTGGCCTCGGCGTCGACCGCCGCCCGCTCCGGAGCGCGAAGGCGCCCGAGACTCTGCCAGCGCGAGACGATCGCTCCGGCCACCGTCCCGCGCCACATGTCGATACCGACCGCAAGCGCAATGATCACGCCGGTCGTGATGTTCTGCCAGGCCGTGCCGACGGCGTGGAGGTTGAGCACGTTCTGGACAATCGTGATGATGAGGGCACCGAAGAGCGTCGCGACGACGTTGCCGACGCCGCCGAAGAGGCTCGTGCCCCCGATCACCGCAGCGGCGATGGCCTGGAGCTCGAATCCCCGGCCGTATTCGGGCGACCCCGAGTTCAGCTGCGCACTCATGAGCAGACCGCCGAGGGCCGACATCACGCCGGCGACGACGAACACCTGCATGCGAACACGGTTGACCTTGATGCCTACCAAGCGCGCCGCCGCGTCGTTGCCACCGACCGCGTAGATCCGCCGCCCGCCCTTCGTGTAGCGGAGGTACGCCCAGGCGAGCGCGTAGAGGACGACGACGTACACGAACGGAAGCGGAATCCCGAACAGGTGGCCATAGAAGCTGTCCTCGAGCCCCGGCCCAAGACTGAAGATCGGCGTCCCGTCAGTCTCGAGGAACGCGAGACCCTGGAAGATCGAGAGCGTCGCGAGCGTGAAGATGAACGACGGGATTCGGCCGTACGAGCAGAAGAAGCCGTTGAGGAGGCCCACGCCGACGCCGAGGAGCAGGATCAACATGACGGTGACCGCCAGGTTCAGGTCGTGGTCGACGAGGAGGACGGCGGTCGTCATGCTCGTGAGCGCGACGACGGAGCCGGGCGAGAGGTCGATCTGTCCCGTCAGGATCACGAACGTCGACCCAATCGCGATGATCGCGATGATCGCCAGCTCGAGGCCGATGTTCCGCAGGTTTTGAGGATCGAAGAACCGGTTCGTCGTCAGCGTCGCGACGACAAAGACCAACACGAGGATGAGGAACGGTCCAGCCACCTGTGACCGCGCGATGGAAAGCAGGGCGCGCCTCATGCCGCGTCCTTCACCGATCCGGCCGACGCGCGCTCGATCAACTCCTCCTGCGTGAGCTTCCCGCGCGTCGCCGTGTGCACGATGCGACCGTTGCGCACGACGGCGACGCGGTCGCTGATGCTGAGCAGCTCTGGGTAGTCGGAGCTGATCAGCACGATCCCGACCCCGCGCGCCGTCAGTTCGTCGATCAGGTCGTACACCTCGCGCCTTGCGCCGACGTCCACTCCCTGCGTGGGCTCGTCCAGAATCAGCACGCGGGCTTCGGCGAAGAGCCAGCGCGCTAGGACGACCTTCTGCTGATTGCCACCGGAGAGGAATGCGACGTTCCGCTGCTCCGCCCCAGGGCTGAGCCGCAGCTCACGCACGAGAGAGCGGGCGTGCCGCCATTCGCGTCCGAGCGCCATGAAAGGACCACGACTAATGCCGTCCAGGCGCGCAATGGTGATGTTCGGCGGCGGGAGGAGATTGAAGAACAGGCCGTCAGCCTTGCGATTTTCCGCCAGGTACCCGATCCCCGCGATAACTGCGTCGGCGGGCGAGCGGAGCTTCAACGGCCGACCGTCGAGGCGAAGGTCGCCGCTGCTGAGGCGATCGGCGCCGAAGAGCGCGCGCGCGATCTCCGTCCGGCCGGAGCCGATCAGCCCTCCCAGCCCGAGCACCTCGCCACGGCGTACGACGAGGTCGACGCCGCGCACGCCGGTCTTCGTGTGGATCGCTCGTGCCTCGAGCAGCGGCTGTTCCTCGACCGGCGCCTCGTCACGGTGGAAGTACTCCTCAAGCTCGGTGCCGACAACCGCGCGAGCAACCTCCGCCACCGAAACGTCGGCGGTCCGGTGTTCGGCGACGAACTTCCCGTCCCGGATGACGGAGACGACCGAAGCGACGGACAGCACCTCTTCGAGTCGGTGCGAGATGTAGAGCACGGCCGCGTCGCGAGCGAGGACTCGAACGACCCTGTGCAACCGCTCGACGTCTGCCGGGCCGAGGGCAGCCGTCGGCTCGTCGAGGATGAGCAGCGTAATCTCGCCCGTGGAGATGGCTTTTGCGATCTCCACGAGCTGCTGCTCGGCGACCGAAAGGTCACCGACGATTCGGTCGGGGTCGATCGCGACCTCGAGGCGGCGGAGTGCAGCAAGCGCGCCGCGCCGGGCGCTCCCCCACGAGACGAGCCCGCGTCGTCCAGGAAGGCGGCCGAGGTAGACATTCTCCGCGACAGACAGCGAGGGTACGAGTGAGAGCTCCTGGTAGAACGTCGCGACACCAAGAGCCTTGGCCGCATTCGGGTCACGCAGCTGGACGACGTGGCCGCGGTGCAGAATCTCGCCCTCGTCCGGCTGGTACGTCCCCGCGAGGCACTTTGCGAGCGTGGACTTCCCGCTTCCGTTCTCGCCGACGAGTGCGTGGACCTCGCCGGCGCGCAGTGCGAGCGAGGCGCTGTCGACCGCACGCACGCCGGGGAACATCTTGGAGACGTGCCGGACCTCCCAGGCCGGCTCGACGGCTGTCGACATGGCGCCTCGCTCGTTCGCTCTACGTGTCCGCTAGCAGGTGTACCTCTTTTTGGGCTTGGGCCAGAGGAGATCCCACTTGCACAGCACTTTGCGGACGTTCGCCTTCGTGACGAGCGTGCCGGGCGTCTCCTTGTAGAAGCCCTTGAACGTGTGCGAAAGGCACGCATGCATTACCTGCATCGCCACGCGGCCTTGCATGACGGGCACGGTGTTCATCGTGGCCTTGTACTGGCCTCCCTGGTTGATCAGCTCGAACGCGTTCGTGTCTCCGTCGCTGCCGAGGATCGCGATGTCGTCCTTGTGCAGTGTCTTCGCCGCCTGGTACGCGCCTTCGGCCATGAAGTCGTTCGCCGCGAAGATCAGGTTGATATCCGGGTGCGCTTGAAGCATGTCGAGCGCAGTCTTGTTCCCGCCGGGGACGTCCCACCCGCCGGGCTGCGATGCGACGACGTCCATCCCGGACTTGCCTTTGATCCCGTCGCGGAAACCGCCGATGCGCTCGGTCGAGTCGTAGCCGGGCAGACCCTCGATCAGGCCGATCTTGGCGTTGCCCTTCATCAGCGTGACGGCGAACTTGCCCATCTTCTTGTCGGTCTTGCGCTCGCGGTAGCCCACGACGGCATGGATCGGAGCCGGGAACGCCGTCAGGTCCTGGTTGACGATCACTACAGCGATGCCCGCCTTGACCGCCTGCTTGACGAGCGGCGCGGTCGCGCTGTTGTTGTGCGTGTGGAAGATGATCCCGTCCACGCCGCGGTGGATCACGTCGCGCATCCTGGACGCTTGTCCTGCGTAGTCGGCGCCGCTCACGGGGGCGCTCGTAATGACCTTGTAGCGGTACTTCTTCGCGTACTGCTTCACGCCTTGACCGATCCCGATGTAGTACGGGAACTCGAGTCCCGGCGGCATGTAGGCGATCTGTGCGCCTGTTGCCTTCTTCTTCAGGGAATTGCAGTTCGCCTTAGCGGCGATCGAGGCGGCACCGCTCGGCGCAGCGGCGACGGCTGTTTCGTGGGATCTCGAGCTCGAAGCGTTCGCCGCGACGACGGCGAGGGCGCCGATTGCAAGCGCGAGGGATCCGCTGAGGACGAGCCTGGGCGTGGGTCTCATCTCCCCTCCGTTTCATAGAGTGAATCGGTGACCCGCTGTACGAAACGGGGTATAACCGATCTCAGTTGGCGTCAAACGACTTCTTCCTGGAGCACTTACGCGCCGCTCCGGTGATCGCCGTCCTCCGTGGCGCGCGCCCGGAGGAGGCTGTGCGCCTGGCCGAGACCTGCTGGCAGGCAGGCGTCCGCCTCGTTGAGGTCTCCCGCTCGCACGACGAAGCTTTCGAGGCGGTGCGCGCCGTGTGCGAGCGGGCGCGCGCTCTCGGCCGGCTCGCAGGCGCAGGCACAGTGTCCACGGCGGAGCACGTCCGCGCAGCGGTCTCAGCCGGCGCTGCCTTCGCTGTTGCGCCCGGCTACGCGCGGGAGGCGACCGACGCGGCGCGCGCGGCCGAGCTTCCGTACCTACCCGGCGTCGCGACGCCGTCCGAGGTGCAAGCGGCGATCGGCGACGGGTTCTCGACGCTCAAGCTCTTCCCGGGGCGAGATCTCGGCGCCGGGTGGATCCGCGCGCTCAGCGGCCCGTTTCCTGAAGCGGCCTTCGTCGCGGTCGGCGGCATCACGGCGGCGAACGCCGAGGAATTCATCGCCGCCGGAGCAGTCGGCGTTGGAATCGGGTCCGGTCTCGACGCGGATGAGTTGCCGGCGCTGCTCGAGCGCTTGCGAGCGGCGCGACGCTAGGAGCCGAGGTAGGCGAGTACCGCGAGGACGCGCCGGTGGTCGTCCTGGGTCGCCGAGATGCGGAGCTTCATGAGGATGCTCTTCACGTGCTTCTCGACCGTGCGCTCGGTGATGAAGAGCCGCTCCGCGATCGCCTTGTTGGAACGGCCTTCGGCCATGAGCGCCAACACCTCGCGCTCGCGGTCGCTCAGGTCGTCGATCGGGTCGTTTCCCGGCCGGCGTCGTCCGACGAGCTGAGACACGACGGACGGGTCGAGCACGGAGCCGCCCTCGCCGACGCGGGTCACGGCATCGGAGAGCTCGTTGAGGTCGGAGACGCGGTCTTTGAGCAGGTAGCCGACGCCGCTGGCGTCGTCCGCAAGCAGCTCGAAGGCGTAGCTCGGTCGCACGTACTGCGACAGCACGAGCACGCCGAGCTCTGGGTAGCGGGTCCGGAGCTGGCGGGCGGCCTGGAGCCCTTCGTCCGTGTGGGTGGGCGGCATGCGGATGTCGACGATCGCGACGTCCGGGCTCTTGTCGGCGACCTCGCGGAGCAGCTCGTCGGCGTCGCCGGCCTGGCCGACGACGTCGAAGCCGGCTTCGG
>JBKPMS010000135.1:0-18830 GCA_046732275.1 Actinomycetota bacterium
AGCGTGACCGTCAGCGCGGTTGCCAGCCACGTGAGGAGCGCGCCCACGGTGACCAACCGCACGACCGCCTTGCGCACGGCGGGGACGACCTCCTCGAACGACAGCCTCAATCCGGCTTCGAACAGGATGACGCCGACCGCAATCGAGACGAACGGCTGATACAGGGAGCCCAGGAGGTTGTCCGGATGCACATCGTCGGTCGCGATGCCGGCGAGGAATCCGGCAGGCAGCAACACGACCAGCGCGGGCACCGTCAGCACACGCGCGAGCAGCTGCGAGCCGACCGCGAGCACGAGCACGAGCGCGAGGCCGAACAGGATCTGGTTCGTCGTCATCGTCGAGGCACTCGAGTGGCTTCCGGTTGACTGGTCGCGCCCGACTAGACAACACGGCTGGCCGCGCAACATCGTCCAGACGGGATGAACGCCATACCGGAGGAGCCGCTGCTATCGACGAGCGGTCAGCCGGCCCGGTCCCGTTGCGGACGGCTCCTCGCAGCTCCGGACGACCCGCAGCGAGTCGTCGCGGTGCTGCGCTCGCACGGGATCGACGTGACGTAGGCAGCCCCGCGACTGAGACTCGCGCGTGCTGGATCAGGCGGCCATCGCCAGCTCCACTTCCTCCTCTTCGTGCTCCTCGGCCGTGACGAAGTCCCGCTCGCGGATCAGCACGAACGACGCCACGGCTGCCGCGAACGCGACAACAGCGGCGATGAGCAGGATCGTGTTGAGGCCGTCGACGAGCGCTGAGCGCGCGGTTCCTGCAACGAGCCCACGCAGCGGAGTGGGTGCATCCGCGATCGCCCGCGGCGCTCCGCCCGTCGAGATGCCGTGCGCGATCGCGTGCGCGTGACCGGCGAGCGCCGTGCCGCTGAGCCCGTCGACGACGGAGGAGCGGACGTGCGACGCGAGGATCGTCCCGAGCCCTGCGACGCCGGTCGCGATCCCGACCTGACGGAGGGTGGTGTTGATCCCGGAGGCCATGCCGGCACGGGCCGGGGCGACGACGCCGACGGCGGTCGAGATCAGTGGTGTAGCGACGAGGCCGCCGCCGAGGCCGCTGACGATCATGCCGGCGAGCAGGTGCGTCCAGCCCGAGCTCGGCGTCAGGCCGCGCATGAGTAGCAGGCCGGCCCCGATGAGCAGGAAGCCAGGGCCGATCAGCAGGCGTCGCGGCACCCGCTCCGTCAGCCGGCCGGCGATTCCCGCGGCGACGAAGATCGCGCAGGTGAGCGGGAGGAAGCGAACACCCGTCGCAACGGCCGACAGACCGAGGCTGTTCTGCAGATAGATCGTGAGGTAGGTGAACGTGGAGAAGAACGCAGCCGACAGTGCCCACGCCGCGACCAGGCCGCCGCCGAAGGTCGGCACGCGCAGAAGCTTCAGGTCGAGCATCGGCTCTTTCTGGAAGCGCTCGAGGACGAGGAAGAGGGCGAGCAGGGCGGCGCTCGCGGCAAGCGACGCCATCACGATGGCGGAGCCCCAGCCGTGACGCTGGCTCTCGATCAGCCCGTACACCAGCCCGGCGAGAGCCGCGCTGAAGGTGACGAAGCCGGCCCAGTCGGGACGCTTGGCGTCGGGATTGCGCGACTCCTCGACGCGCAGCAGCGTGGCGGCGAGCGCGAGGATGCCGATCGGAACGTTCACGTAGAAGATCCAGCGCCAGGAGAGGCCGGTCGTGATGGCGCCGCCGAGCACCGGGCCGACAGCGACCGCGATGCCCGTGACTGCGCCGAAGATTCCGAGCGCAACGCCGCGCTCCCGCCCCTGGAACGCCTGCGCGAGGAGCGCCAGCGCCGTGGCGAACATGATTGCGCCGCCGATGCCCTGGCCACCGCGCGCGATCGTCAGGAAGAGCGAGCTGTTCGCTACGCCGCAGAGGAGCGATCCAAGGGTGAAGATCGCGATCCCGCTTGCGAAGAGCAGGCGCCTCCCGTAGAGGTCGGCGAGCGAGCCGGCCGTGAGCAGGAACGCTGCCAGCGTCAATGCGTAGGCGCTCACCACCCACTGCAAGTCGGACAGCGATGCATGGAACGCCTGCTCGATGTCGGGAAGCGCGACGTTCACTATCGTGATGTCCAACAGGAGCATGAAAACTCCTGTGCACACCGCCGCGAGCGTCCACCACCTGCCTCCCGCCGCCGTTTTTGCAGGTTCGCGTGCGATGTCGATGCTGTGCATGTCATCCGTCCTTTCTTTCCGAGTCGTTCCTAGGAAGGACGTTTGAGAGGAGGCCGATGTGACAGCGCCTGGCGCGCCGCACGCGGTGTCACAGCCGGCGGCGCTCGTTCGTCTTTGGGAATGATGGAGCCGAAGCCGACGACCTTGGGGGTGCGTGTGGCCGAGACGTACGAGGATCTACGTCCGCTCCTGTTCTCGATCGCCTACCGCATGCTCGGGAGCGTCGCCGAGGCGGAGGACATCGTCCAGGAGGCGTTCCTGCGCTATCAGCGCGCCCTCGTCGAGCAGGAGACGGAGATCGACTCGCCCAAGGCGTATCTCTCCGCGGTCACGACGCGCCTCGCGATCGATCACCTCCGGTCCGGGCGTGTGCGCAAGGAGAGCTACATCGGCGAGTGGCTGCCCGAGCCGCTCCTGACGGACGACGACTCTGTCGATGCCGCGAGGTATGTCGAGGACGCCGACTCGCTTTCGATGGCGTTCCTGCTCCTGCTCGAGCGGCTCTCACCCGTCGAACGCGCGGTCTTCCTGCTCCACGACGTCTTCGACTACGGCTATGACGAGGTCTCCGAGATCATCGGCAAGAGCGAAGCGAACTGCCGGCAGCTCGCCGTGCGAGCACGCCGTCACGTCGATGAGCACAAGCCGCGCTTCGACGCGTCCCGGCAACGGCGCGAGCGGCTGGCCAATAGCTTCTTCGAAGCCGTCGAGGACGGCGACATGGACGGCCTGATCGAGCTGCTCGCCGCCGACGTCGTCGTGTACGGCGACGGTGGCGGCACGAGCCCGTCGTGGCGCCGTCCGATCTTCGGCCGCGACAAGGTCGCTCGGCTGATGCTCGGCATGGGCCGCCACGCGAACGAACGCGGAGTGAGGATCGAACGCGCGGAGATCAACGGTCAGCCGGGGGCGATGTTCCTCGACGGCTCGGGCCGGCTGATGTGGGTGATGACGGTGGACATCGCGGACGGTGTCGTCCAGACCGTCCGCTCAGTGATCAACCCGGCGAAGCTCCGCCACCTCGGCCCGCTCGCCGACGTGCGGGCGCTCTTCCGCGAGCGCCGTGAACGCTCCGGCTGAACAGGACTGCGTTCTACGGTTCGACTTCGATGGTTGTGTGGCGCATCAGCCGACCCGGTACGAGAGCTGCGTGGTCCTCTTGGTGCCGCCGTACTCGACGGTGACGACAACCACGAGCCGCTTTCCACGCGCACTCTTGGGCAGCGCGAACGAGCAGCCGCCCGTTCCGCGGCCCCTTAGGGGTCGGCCGGCGAGCTTGGCGGCGCAGCGGTACTTGTCCGGCCGTGGGATCGTCGGCGTGGGCTCGCCGTCCGGCGGAAGCTTCACGCCGGTGACTGCCACGGTGAACGGCTTGCCTGCCGTGGGGCCTGCCGCCGGCTTCGTCGCCGTGACGATCCCGCGGATCTCCGGGCCGTCGAGGCGAAGGCTGTAGTTCCAGAGCCCGACATCGGGGGCGGTGTCACTGTTACCGTCGCCTCCTTCGCCTACCTCCGTTCGAGCCCAGATGTTCATCACGCTCGTGTTGGAGAGCTCGCTTCGATTGACGCTGAAGGCGACGGCCGCACTTGGCAGCGTGATCACCCTCGCCGTCGACCACGGCGTGTCCCAATCCCAGTCCGAGCCGGTCCAGTGGCCGAACGACCACGAGTCGTCGGATTCATCGCTGACGAGGACGTAGTCAGCGCCGGCGGAGCCCGGCGCGCCCGTCGCCGGGTTCGCGTCGGAGTCGATGAACAGCTCGACCAGGGCAGGTTGAGACGCCGGCACGTTCTTGATTTGCAAACTGACGGTCAGCTGCCCGGCGAGGTTCACGACGACTGCGCCGGTGATGTCAGGTGCGGCACCGCTGTCACCGCGGGCGTCGACGTACTGGCCCATCGCAGTGGCAGACCCGGCCGACACCAGGATGGCGGCGACCCCGGCGGCGGCGAGGAGCAGCCGCGGCGCGAACCTCGTGATCAACCGTCTCGGTTCCATTGTGTCCCCTCCTCGATATGCGTGTCCTGTGCCGTTGCAGCTTCGACAAGCCCACTAATCGGCGGCTAATCGCCGGCCGTGCTGAGACCGCAGGACCACAGCTGTGCGAAGCCGAACGCGATGAGCTCTCGCGGCTGCTACAGTCGTCTAACTGACGTATGATTACGACAGATATGCGACGAGGCCAGATGATGGCGAACTTCGAGGAACGGCACCGTGAGCACCGTTCTTGACAGCATCGCCGACCTGTCCCAGCCTGCCGCGGCGGCCGTGGAGATCCAGCAACTGAATGACCGGTTGGCGGTCGAGCCAACGATCTCGGCTCCGATCGCCGACACCGTGCGGCAACTCGCAGCCGGCGTCGACCAGACGAACGTGAGCCGGTGGGAGGCGATCGACCCCCACCACGCAGTGATCGTCCTTCACTCGGCAGTGAGTGCACAACGGGCGATCGAGGAACCGGACTCGCCGGCCGCTCGGGATCAGCTGCGCGTAGCGTTGGAGAGCATCCGCCAGTCCCTCGCGGCAATTGCCGAGCGCGAGCCCGTCAGCGACGACCGGAACCCGAAGCAGATCGTGCAGTGGCTCGCCGAGCGCACCGAGGTATCGCAGGCCGCGCTTGCCGACTTGCTCGGCGTCAGCGCTCGTCAGTTGCAGCGCTGGCTTTCGACAACAGGGCCTGCACAACCCGAAGGCGACGACGCCCGCAAGGTTCGCCTGGTGGCACGGTTGGTGAACCAGTTGCGCTTCGTGCTCACTCCGGCCGGTACCGTCGACTGGTTCAGCTGGCCACGCACCGACCTCGACCAGCAGCGACCACGTGATCTTCTCGACGACCCGGCGGCGGAGCCGACCCTCGCCGCGATCGCCGGAGCGATGCGCGGCCAGCTAGCTGACTGACTGAGCAAGTCTCCCCTCGGTGATCTGCTACCGCTTCGCATCGTTCGCGACCCCTTTGCGCGCGATTCCAGCCGGCCGACCGGGCCGGTTCAACCGCGGCGACGAGGACGACCCCACGCAGTATCTGTCGCTCCACCCGCTCGGGCCGCTTGCCGAACTCATGCGAAACGCAGATCTGCGAACACCGGAGCAGGTGCGCGCCGTCCGAGCACGCACCTGGGCCCTGGAGGTTCCTGTCGACGACCTCACCGAGATCGGCTTCGACACCGCTCACGAGTTCGGCATCGACGCGCGGGACCTGGTCGCTGACGATCGCAGCGCCTGCCAGGAACTCGCCGAGCGGCTTCGCAGTCAGCTGCCAGGCGTCGTGGTGCCCAGTGCAGCGCTTCCAGGCACACGTAACGTCGTCCTGTTCGGATCACGTGTGGCCGCGCCTTATCTCACGACTCCGTTCAGCGCGATCGACATCCCTGCGAGCATCACTGCCCACGACGCGCGGCCGCCGGTGTCGTTGCTCGACATCGTTCGTTTCGTCGGCGAGGCACATCCGGCGCTCGCTTCATGGGAGCGGGCGGTTGCATTCAGCTTCGTGGAGCCGGACTGGTCGCTCACGCGCGAGCACGCGACTTGAAGGGAGACGGACGCTGCGCCGAACGCGGTCAGCACGGCGCAGTGACTCAGCGATCGGCCGGCGACGCTTGCGCGGGAAACCTGTCGACGAACATGTCGCGCAGGATCGCCATGCCCTCGCCGCGAGCTCCTGCATCCATGAGCACTGCGTCGCCCTCGAGTGACACCGTCCATCGCGCCCAGCTGCAGCATTCGTTCTCGACGGCGACGAGCGCTCGGAGCTCGTCTGCCACACCGGGCCGATTCGCAAAGACGACCCGAACGCCGTCCTCCGTCTCGATCCGATCGGTTCCTGCTTTGTCGCAGACGCGGATCCAGCGCTCGCGCTGAGTCTTCAGGTCCGTCCCGGTCAGGGTGCAGGCAATCGGATCAGCGTGCCGACTCACGATCTGGGAATAGGCTTCGCCGTCTCCTTGCCCGGATCCTGAGGGGTCACCCTCTCGTCGGCCGTCTCAGGCGTATGCCGCCGCGAGACCTCGACCTGGGCAAGCGTTTCCTTGTCGACGTTGAGCGGGTGATGGCACGCCGCCAGGTGGCCGTTGCCGTAGTCGGTGAGCGGCGGCTCCACCTCGCGGCAAATGTCCGTCATGTACCGGCAGCGCGGATGGAAGCGGCAGCCGGACGGAGGCGAGATCGGGCTCGGGACGTCGCCCTGCAGCACGATCCGCTCGCGCTGCTCGCTCAGGTCCGGATCGGGAATCGGCACCGCCGAGAGCAGCGCTTCTGTGTAGGGCATGATCGGCCGTTGGTACAGCTCCTCCGCGGGCGAGAGCTCCACCAGCTTGCCGAGGTACATGACCGCGATCCTGTTGCTCACGTGCCGCACGACGCCGAGGTCGTGGGCAATGAAGATGTACGTCAGCCGCAGCTCCCGCTGCAGATCGTCGAGTAGGTTCAGCATCTGCGACTGAATCGACACGTCGAGCGCCGATACCGGCTCGTCCGCGACGATCAGCTTCGGACGCAAGGCCAGCGCCCGCGCGACGCCGATCCGCTGCCGCTGGCCGCCCGAGAACTCGTGCGGAAAGCGGTTGTAGTGCTCCGGGGACAACCCAACCGTCTGCAGCAACTCCTGCACCCGCTTCTTCCGCTCCTCCCTTCTGACTCCATGGATTCTCAGCGGGGCTGCGATGATCGAGCCCACCCGCTTCCGCGGGTTGAGGCTCGCGTAGGGATCCTGGAAGACCATCTGCATCTCCCGGCGCAACGGTCGGAGCTTGCGCGAGCCCAGCTTCGAGATGTCCTGGCCCTCGAAGCGAACGGTGCCGTCCGTCGGCTCGATCAGCCGCACGATCGTGCGGCCGAGAGTCGACTTGCCGCAGCCCGACTCGCCCACGAGGCCGAGCGTCTCGCCCTCGCGCACCGAGAACGTGACGTCGTCGACGGCATGGACGCGGCCCACCTCGCGCCCGAGCACGCCCTTGTGGATCGGAAAGTACTTCTTGAGGCTCTCGACCGCGACGAGCGGCCCCGCGCCGTTCGTTTGCTGACTCACGCCGCGGCTTCCTCGCCCTGGATCGTCGGCTCGCGCAGCTTCCGCTTTTCCGGCACGCTCAGCCAGCAGCGGTCGAGATGCTTCGGCTCTTCGACCCGGTTGACGAGGTCGGGCTCCTCCATGCACTTGTCGAAGGCGTACGGGCAGCGCGGTCGGAACTTGCAGCCGACGGGCAATCGGATCAGCGACGGCGGCGTGCCATCGATCGAGTGCAAGCGTTCCTGTTTCTCGCGGTCGAGCCGCGGAATCGATCCCAGCAGGCCCCAGGTGTACGGCATCTGCGGGTCGTAGAAGAGCTGTCGAGTCGCGGCCCGCTCGACTACCCGGCCGGCGTACATGACGATGATCTCGTCTGCGATCTCCGCTACGACGCCGAGGTCGTGCGTGATCAGGATCACGGCCGAGTTGAACTCGTCCTTCAGCCGGTCGATCAGCTCGATGATCTGCGCCTGGATCGTCACGTCGAGCGCGGTCGTCGGCTCGTCCGCGATGAGGACGTCCGGGTTGCAGGCAAGCGCCATCGCGATCATCGCGCGCTGGCGCATCCCGCCGGAGAACTCGTGCGGGTAGTTGTCGACACGCGACTCGGCATTCGGAATCCCGACCTGCTTGAGCAGGTCGACCGCGCGCCGGCGCGCGCCCCCTTTGTCTGCGCGCTCGTGTACCTGGATCGCCTCGCAGATCTGCGCTCCGACGGTGTAGACCGGGTTCAGCGACGTCATCGGGTCCTGGAAGATCATCGACATCTCGTTGCCGCGGACCTCCTGGAGCTCGGACTCGTTCATCGCGAGGACGTTGCGGCCCTTGTAGAGCACCTCGCCCTCGAAGCGCGTGTTCTTGTCGCGTGTCAGGCCGAGCAGAGTCATCGACGTGACGCTCTTGCCGGAGCCCGACTCGCCGACGATGCCCAGAACCCGGCCGCGGTCGAGCTCGAAGCTCACGCCGTCGACGGCCTTCACGATCCCGTCCTCGGTCGCGAACTGGACCTTCAGGTCCTTGACTTCAACGAGGCGCTCCGCCACTACGTAGGTCTGATCCTAGGATCGAGCCAGGCGTAGACGAGGTCGACGACCACGCTGAAGAGAACGATGAAGAACGTCGCGTAGATCGTCACGCCCATGATCGGCGGCAGGTCGAGATCCCCGACAGCTTGTGCCGCGTACCACCCCACTCCCTTCAGGTTGAACACCGTCTCCGTGAGGATCGCGCTCCCTCCGAGCACCGCGGCGAAGTCGAGACCGAAGAGGGTGACGATCGGGATCAGCGAGTTGCGCAGGACGTGCTTGACGAGGACCCGCTTCTGCGGCAGCCCCTTCGCCTTCGCCGTCCGGACGTAGTCCTCGTTGATCGTGTCGAGGATGTTTCCGCGCAGCACCCGGCCGTAGAAGCCGATGAAGAGCACGGCGAGCACCCACCACGGCATGAGCAGGTGGACGAACCACTGCCAGGGGTTGTCGGTTAACGGCACGTACTCGCCGTCCGGCATGAACGCGAACGGATGGCCCTGGGCGAACACATAGCGAACGATCAGGCCTAGCCAGAACACGGGCAGCGAGATGCCGATCAGGGCTAAGACGGTGATCACCCGGTCGGACGCCTGCCCCGCCGTCACAGCCGAGATCAGCCCGACGAGAATGCCGAAGAAGAGCCAGATGATCCCGGCACCGATGCAGAGCGAGAACGTCGCGGGAATGCCCTGCTTGATCTGGTCGACGACGTTGAGCTGGCTCGAGTAGGAGACGAGATCTCCGCTGAAGAGGGACTTCATCAGCCCCCAGTACTGCTCGTAGAACGGGTCGTTCAGGTGCAGTTTCTCGCGGATGTCCTGAATATTCTGTTCCGTCGCAGTCCGGCCGGCGATCCGCGGCGCGGGATCGCCCCCCGGGATCTTCACGAAGATCAGGTACGTGATGAAGCTGACGGCGATGAGCACGAGGACCGCCCCGAGGAGTCGTCGGATGATGAACGCGAGCATGGCCTAATGCTCCAGCTTGACCTTGGCGCGCGGGTCGAGAGCGTCGCGAAGGCCGTCGCCGAAGACGTTCAGCGACAGCACCGTCAGCACGATCGCAATGCCGGGGATGATCGCGAGCCACGGCGCAGTCTGGATCCGGTCCTGACCGTCCGCGATCAGCGTCCCCCATGACGGGTTCGGCGGCTGCACGCCCGCGCCGAGGAACGATAGGCCCGCCTCGGTGAGGATGTTGCTCGCGATGATGAGGGTGAAGAAGACGAGCAATGACGACGCGATGTTCGGCAGGAGCTCGCCGAACATGACGCGGAACGGGCTCGCGCCCTGCGCGGTCGCCGCCTCGATGAACTCCTTCTCGCGGAGCGACAGGATCTGCCCGCGTATCGGCCGACCGATGTAAGGGATCAAGACGAACGCGATCACAAGGGTCGGGATCCACAGGCTCCCGGCCTCGATGTTGATGCCGAAGTGATGGAACCCGTTGATCGAGAGCGCCGTGCCGAGTGCGATCGCAAGGAGCAGCACCGGGAACGCCCAGATCAGGTCGAAGACGCGCGAGATCAGCCAGTCGGTCTTGCCCGAGTAGTAGCCGGCGAGAAGCGCCGCGATCAGCGCAAAGAAGCAGCAGATGATGGCGGAGCCGATCCCGACTTTCAGCGAGTTCTGCCCGCCGTAGAGCAGGCGCACGGCTACGTCGCGGCCCTGACTGTCAGCGCCGAAGACGTACCTGCCGTCGGCGTGCCACAGCTGTGGACCGACAGGGATGCCGCCCGCCTTGAACTCGCCGTTGACGAACCCGCCTTTCGAGATGACCTGAACCTGCTCGCCGTCTCGAGTGAAGGTCTCGCCCAGGTGGTTCGTGTTCGGCCCGGTGTGGGCGACGTGCTTCGCATAAACGGGAGCCAGAAGGCAGGCCACGACGATCACGACGAAGACACAGAGGAAACCGAGGGCAACGTAGTTCCGCCTCAGTCGGCGCCACGCGAGGACCCACGGGCTCTTGCCCTCGATCGCACCCTGCTCCTCCGCTGCAAGCGCTGCTGCGGTGTCGAGAGTGAAATCGGTCGTGGACTCGGTGGCCACCTTGCCTTCTTACCCTACTCCCGGAAAAAAAACAGGTGGGAGGGCACGGCCCGGCCGCGTCCTCCCACCTGCAAAGGACCTACTTCTTGCAGCTGAGACCCCAGTCCCAGAAGGTCACGACGCCGAACACGTAGCAGCTCATGTCCATCTTGTTGCTGAAGAAGTCCGTGGAGGACTTGTTCATGTAGGGGACCGTGGTTGCGTACGTGGCCATCAGGTCGCGGTCGACCTTCGCCCAGCGGTTGTTCACCTCGGGCGTGTTCGAGGTGACCTTCTTCAGGGCCTCGATCTCCTTGTTCGCCGACGGAACGTTGACGTTGCCGACGTTGTTGTTGTGCGTCTGCGCGATCCGGTTGCCGTTCAGCAGCGTGTCGAACCAGTCGAGCGGGTGCGGATAGTCCTGGTACCAGTCGGTGAACATCGCCTGCGCCTTCGTGGCCTGGTTTCCGATCGTCTGGAAGTAGACCTGGTGGCTCAGGAGATGCAGCTTCGGCTTGTAGCCGATCTTGCCGAGCTGGTTCGCGAGGTACTCGGTCGTCGACTTCGACGGGTCCTCGTTCGGCCCGCAGACGTCGACCGTCTGGCCGGCCGTGCCTGACTGCTGGACGAGCTGCTTCGCCTTCTGCAGGTTGAACGACCACGCATCGATCTTCTTGTACTGCGGGTACCCCGGCGGCAAGAAGTTCTGTGTCGGGCGCCCGAGACCGCCGTAGATGCCCGAGATGATCGCGTTCGGATCGATCGCGGCCTGGACGGCCTTGCGTGCCTGGATGTTGTTGAACGGCGGGATCCTGTTGTTCAACGCGTAGTAGTACGTGTTCGCGTTGGTGTAGATCCGCAGCTGGTCCCGGAACTTGTTCTGCGCTTCGGACAAGCGGTCGTTCGGGACGGGGTTGAAGTCGTAGTCCGACTTGTTGCTGACGACCTGCTGATACGACGCCACCGGGTCGGTGATGATCTTGCCGACCACCTTGTCCGGATTGCCCTTGGGGATCGTCGGGATTTGGTTGTTGTAGTTCGGGTTCCGAACGATCGTGAACCCGCGGTTAGGCTGGTAGCTCTGCAGCATGTACGGGCCCGTCGCAGGGATCGGGTGCGTCGACTGGTCGGATGCGGGTGTCCCTGCCGGCACGACGTGCGCGAACTCCAGCGCCAGGATGAACGGGAAGTCGGCTCGCGGAGAATCGAGCTGGATCTGAATCGTCCGCTTGGCGTCGTTCGTGGTGATCCCGGAGATGTGGCCCTTCTTCGTCTCGGCGTAACCGTTCGAGCCGCCTACGCCTTTGATGTCTGAGAAGAAGCCGACACCGGGCGAGTCCATCTTGAATGCCCGTTCGATCGTGTACCTGAAGTCACTCGCCTTCAGAGCCTTCCCGTTGGAGTACTTGAGGTTCGGCCGGAGCGTGAAGTTGTACGTCTTTCCGTCCGAGGAGACCTTCGGCATGCTCTGCGCCAGGTACGGCACGAGCGTCGCGCCACCCGGCCCGCTCTCATGCTTGTAGCCGAGTAGCCCGGTCCAGACGTAGTTCGCGAGCTGGAATGCCGCAACCGTGTAGTAGAGCTGCGGATCCATGTAGTCCGGGGCGTCCCAGACCACGTTCAGGACCGGATAGGTCTTACCGCTGTTGCTGGTGGTGCCGCTGTTGCTTCCCCCGCTCGAGGACTCGTTGCCCCCACCACCGCAGCCGGCGGCAACGACCGCGAGGACGCCTATTAGCGCGAGGAGGCTGACGATGCGAATCAACCTCGTTCTGCTTCTCACTATTTCTCCTCCCTGGGTCTCAGCCCGCGGGCGGACACTGGACGCGCCTCGCGGTGTGTTCGATTGTTACAGACGACTTTCAGGCTCCGCCGTTAGTACGTTGCCCGCTCTACAAGCGGATTAACCGGCGCCTACGCGCCCGCAGCTCGGGCGGCTCCGGCTCCTCCACGACGCCGTTGACGCGGTCCCGCTCAGTGGAGTGGAGGATGCGGCCGTCGCCGAGCCAGAAGGCGATGTGGGTCGCCTTGTCGGAAGCGCTCTCCTCGCCGTAGGTGATGAGGTCACCCGGCCAGAGGTCGTCTTCGCCGACCTCCGTCCCGGCGGCCTCCTGCTGGTCTGCGTCCCGGGGCACGAGCCGCCCGAGCCAGCGGTAGGACATATGGACGAGGCCCGAGCAATCGATGCCGCGCTCGGTCATCCCGCCCCAGAGGTATGGCGTCCCCAGGTAGCGGCGCGCCTGCTCGACCGGGTCGCCGTCTACGCCGCCGATCTCCTCTTCCCGCACCCATCCTGGGTAGTCGTAGACGGTGCGGATCCGAGCCCAGCCGTCGCGGCGTTCCTCGACGGCGACCGGCTCTCCTTGCAGGAGCTCCGTCACGCGCTCCGCGCTGTCGCTCGGTTCCGCGCGCACGGCAGCGACGTCGACCGAGCAGAGGACGTCCATTGATCAGGCGGTGCCGTCGAGCAGCTTACGGAAGGCGGGGTACTGCCCGAGCTTGCCGACGGTGACTATCGTGTCGCCTTGCTGGACAACGTCCGAGGGCTGCGCCCCGGTCACCGGCTCGGGCTCGCGGAGGATTGCGATCACCGTGATGCCTGTCCTGGCGCGGAAGCCGCACTCAGCGAGCGTCTTGCCGATGCACGGGCTGTCGTCTGGGACCGGCACCCACTCGATCGTGAGCTCGCCGAGGGCCATCTCGAGCTCCTCGACGATCTTCGGCCGCTCGTAGGCGCCGCCGATCACCGCGCCGAGCTGACGGGCCTCGTCGTCGTCGAGCCGGATGACCGTCTCGGGCTCGTCGTCGTCCGCGTGGTGGAAGAAATAGATCTCCCGGTTGCCGTCGTTGTGCAGGACGATCGCGAGCCGTCCGCCCCCGGAGGTGCGGAAGCCGTACTTCACGCCGATTCCCGGCAGCCGGGTTTCCCTCAGATCAACAGGCACTAGGCGGTTTCCTCGGCTGCCAGTCTAGGGGCCGGGAACAGACGTCGGCCGATCCCTTTGGACTCTTTCATGAGGATCACGCCGATCGTGGCGGTAATCAGGACGTAGAGACCGGAGAACGCGGTGATGTCCGACTTCACGGCGTCGCTGATCCCGTCGTTGCCCGACGCGATCTGCGCGAGGATGATCGTGAACTCGCCGTGCGCGATCAGCGCAACTCCCGCATTGAAGCTCTGGCGAGGCGAGAAGCGGCCGACACGCCCCGCGAAGTAGCCGGCGGCGGTCTTGCCGAGGATCGTCAGCGGGACGGCGAGCGCGACCAGCCAGCCGAGGCGGCCGAGGGCGCCGAGGTCGATCGTCAGGCCGAAGACGAAGAAGAAGAGCGCCGCGAACAGGTCACGGAAGCTGAAGAACCGCTCCTCGATCTCTTCGCGCACGCTCGTTTCCGCCAGCACGACTCCGGCCATCAGCGCGCCGATCGCCTCGGACAGGTCGAGCTGCTTCGCGAGCGCGGCCATCCCGACGAGCAGCCCGACGGTGAACAGCAGGAAGAACTCGCGCGGGAGCCAGTCGAGCGCGAGGTCGATCGGGCGCGTGAGCCAGCGTGCGGCAGCCAGCGAGAGGCCGATGAAGGCGATCGCCTTGCCCGCGGTTCCGAGTGTCGACGCCGTCGATCCGCCGCCCGTCGCCGCGAAGCCGAGCACGAAGGCGATCACGAGGTCCTCGAAGAGGAGGATCGCAAGCACGAGATCCGTCTCCTCGTCTGCGAGGCGGCGGAAGTCGATCAGGCCCTTGACAGTCGTCGCGCTCGAGGAGACGTAGATTCCCGCCGCGAGGATGAGCGCGCCGAAGCTGACCCCGAAGGCGGCGACGCCGACGATCAGGCCGACCACGGCGTTCGCCACAAGGTCGATTGTCCCGCCGAGCCCAACGTGCCGGCCGGTTCGCGTCAGTCGGCCGAGACTGAACTCTAGGCCGAGGAAGAAGAGCAGGAACACGATCCCGAGCTCGGCAAGGAAGTCCGTCACTTCCGAGGGCCTGATCAGGCTCGTGAAGTGTGGCTCGTGAGGGCCGAGAAGAATTCCCGCCAGGAGGTAGGCCGGGATCGCCGAGATGCCCAGCAGATGAGCGAGCAGACCGAGGCCGCCGAGCAGAAGCACGGTCAGGGCGAGCTGGGACAGCGTCATCGGGCTGCGGATCCTTGCAGACGAACGTATGTTCGCTTACGCTGTCGCCGTGCAGCTCCGCCTGGACGCCGCCGACCGGCTCGTCGAGCTCGTCGAGGAGCACCGTGGCCCCGTCTACGCCGAGGAAGCGGCCCGGCGCCTGTTCGCCTTGCGGCATGCCCCGCTCGGTCTGGCGCGAAGCCTTCTCGACGAGGTCGTCGTCGAGGACGCGCGGCTGTCCTGGCGCGGAGACGCCGTCGGCCTGGCGGATCCTCCCGGTTCCGCCCTGCTGTTGGAGGACGCGACGTTCGTCGTCGTCGACCTCGAGACGACCGGGCTGCGACCGGGCACGTCACGCATCTGCGAGATCGGCGCGGTGCGCGTGCGTGAGCTGGAGCTCGCGGAGGAGTTTCAGACGCTGGTCAATCCCGGCACGCCGCTCGGACCGGCGATCAGCGCGCTCACCGGTCTTCGCGACTCAGCGCTGCGAGGCCAGCCTCGCGCCGAGCTCGCCGTCCGGCGCTTCCTCGCCTTCGCCGGCGACGGCGTCCTCGTCGCGCACAACGCCCGCTTCGACCTGGCGTTCCTCGATCGCGAGACGGAACGTCTGACGGGTGCGCGGTTGGCGGGGCCCGTCGTCGACACCGTAGGGCTCGCGCGTCGGCTGCTGGCGGGACGCACGTCGCGCGCCGGCCTCGGGTCGCTCGCACAGTTCTTCGGGACGGCGGCGCGGCCGTGTCACCGTGCCCTCCCGGACGCGCAGGCGACGGCGGAGATCCTCGTGCAGCTGTTGGGCCTGGCGCAGGAGCGCGGTGCGCGGACGGTCGCCGACCTGACCGAGCTCGCAGCGCCGCGCGTCAGGAAGGTGTACGCGAAGAGGACGCTTGCATTCGGCGCTCCTTCCGCGCCCGGCGTCTATCTGTTCCGCGACCGCAACGACCAGGTGCTCTATGTCGGCAGGGCACGCGACCTGCATGCACGACTGCGTTCGTACTTCCGCACGGACCGGCAGCGGCCGGCAATCGAGGGCGCGCTCGCAGCGCTCGAGCGGATCGAGTGGCGCGTCACCGGATCGGAGCTCGAGGCCGCACTCGAGGAGCTCCGTCTTCTCCGCGAGCTGCGGCCGCCGGGCAACGCGCGCAATACACGCCCGGACCGTTACGTGTACCTCCGCCGCCGTGGCGACGAGCTGGTCTGCACGGCGAAGCCGACGGCGCTCGGCCCGTTGCGCAGCCGCACACGCGCGCGCCTCGCCTGTCGCGCGCTCTCCGGCACATCCGCGGAAGAGCTCGAACGTCCCGCGCTCGCGTTACCCCGTTTGCGGGCGCGCCTCCGCGACCTCGCGGACTGCCGGCGCTTCGAAGACGCGGCGCGCCTGCGCGACCGAATCGCGGCGCTCGAGCAGCTCGTGCGGTCGCTCGACCGCATTGAGAGACTGCGGCTGCTGCGATGCTGCGTCCTGGTGCCGGCGGCGCAGCCAGGTTTCACGCGGGCGATCTTCGTCGCCGGCGGCCGCGTGGCAGCCGTCCGGACGCTGCCGCGCGGCGACGGCGCCCGGCTCGAGGCCGGAGCCGGCATCGCGGCGGCGAATCAGCTGACGCCCGCGCACGTCGCAGCCGAAGACCTCGACGCCCTGCTCGTCGTCGGGACCACTCTGCGGAGGCCGCCTCCGGAGCTGCGCGTCGCCCCGCTCGAGGTCGAGCCGATTCTCAGACTGGCGGCGGCTCTTCCTCGTGCCCTTGGGGCGGCGCCTGCATCACCGGCTCGCGCTCGCGCGGCTTGAGCCGACCCTCCCGGATCTCCTCGGCCCAGTGGCACGCGACCTCATGGCCGCTCGCGAGCTTACGCAGCGGCGGCACCTCCTCCCGGCACCGGGTCGGTTGCACGAACGGGCAACGCGTGTGGAAGCGGCAGGCCTCGGGCGGGTTCGCCGGGCTGGGCAGGTCGCCGGCGAGCAGGATCGACTCGCGCTGCTTCTCGACGACGGGATCGGGTATCGGCACGGCTGACAGCAACGAGATCGTGTACGGGTGCAGCGGGTTCTCATACAGCTCGTCGGCGGGGGAGACCTCGACGATCCAGCCGAGATACATCACGGCGATCCGGTCGGAGATGTGCCGCACGACCGCCAGGTCGTGCGCGATGAAGAGGTACGTGAGGTCGAACTCCTCTTGGAGCGTCTCGAGCAGGTTGATGATCTGGGCCTGGATCGAGACGTCGAGCGCGGACACGGGCTCGTCGGCGACGATGAAGTCCGGGTTGACTGCGAGCGCGCGCGCGAGCCCGATGCGTTGACGCTGTCCACCGGAGAACTCGTGCGGGTAGCGCCCTGCGGCGTCCATCGGTAGGCCGACCGTGTGGAGCAGGTCGCGCACGCGCGCGTCGGCCTCGCGCCGGGTCGCCAGTCCGTGGCTGCGCAGTGGCTCGCCGACGATCCGCCCGACACTGTGTCGCGGGTTGAGGGAGGCATATGGGTCCTGGAAGACCATTTGCATGCGCCGCCGCAGCGGCCGTAGGTCGTTGTCCCCGAGCTGCGAGATGTCGCGTCCGTCGAAGAAGATGCGGCCGGCCGTGGGCTTGTAGAGGCGGAGGATCGTGCGGCCGACCGTCGACTTGCCGCAACCCGACTCGCCGACCAGGCCGACGGTCTCGCCGCGCGCGATCGTCAGCGAGATGTCGTCGACGGCGCGAATGTCGCCGACGTGCCGGTCGAGCACGAGCCCGCTCTTGATCGGGAAGTAGACCTTCAGATTCTCGAGCGCGACGAGCGGCCCGGCGCCGTTGCTACTCATCGTCATGCCGTCGCCGCTTCGCGGGTCCGGTCCCACTCGTCCACCGCCACCGGGTTGAAGCATGCGACCTTGTGCCCCGGCTCGAGCTCGAGGAGCTGCGGGACCTGCCGCCGCGACAGATCGACCTCGTAACGGCAACGCGGCTGGAACGGACAGGCCGACGGCGCCTGAAGCATGTTCGGCGGGGAGCCTTCGATCGGGTGCAGCCGGGCGCGCCGCGCCGCGTCGAGCCGGGGCACACTCTGGAGCAGTCCGAGCGTGTACGGGTGGCGAGGCGCGCCGAACAGCTGGTCCGCGGAGCCGGTCTCCACGAACATGCCGGCGTACATGACGTTCACGCGCTCGCACATGCCGGCAACGACGCCGAGATCGTGCGTGATCAGGATCAGCGCGGCGTTCTCCTCGTCGACGAGCTCGCGCAAGAGGCTCAAGATCTGCGCCTGGATCGTGACGTCGAGCGCCGTCGTGGGCTCGTCGGCGATCAGGAGCTTGGGCTCGCAGGCGAGCGCCATCGCGATCATCGCGCGCTGCCGCATCCCGCCGGAGAACTGGTGCGGGTAGTCGCGGAGCCGCTCGTTTGCGCGCGGGATGCCGACGCGGTCGAGCAGCTCTGAAGCGCGACGCTCGGCCTCCTTACGGCCCATGTCGAAATGCGTCTCGAGGGCTTCCCGGATCTGGCGGCCGATCGTCAGCACCGGATTCAGCGACGACATCGGGTCCTGGAAGATCATCGCGACCTCGCGCCCGCGGATCTTGCGCAGCGCGCGGTCGCTCTGTTGAACCAGGTCCGTACCTTCGAACAACGCCCGACCGGACTCGACGCGCCCGTTGCGTGCGAGCAGCCCGAGGATCGCAAGCGACGTGACGGTCTTGCCACAGCCGGACTCGCCGACGATGCCGAGCGTCTCCCCCGGAGCGATGTCGAACGTGGTCCCGTTGACCGCGTGCACCGTCCCGCGTCTCGTGGAAAAGCGGACGTGTAGGTCCTCGACCGAGAGCAGCAGCGGCCTAGCCACGGGCGCGAAGCTTCGGATCGAGCGCCTCGCGCAACCCATCCCCGATCAGGTTGAAGCCGAGGACGGAAATGATGATCGCAATCCCCGGAATGATCGCCAGGAACGGCGCCGTCACGAGGTAGTCGTTCACGTTCGCGAGCATCGTCCCCCACTCGGGCGTAGCCGGATCCTGCGGCCCGAGCCCGAGGAAGCCGAGCGCCGCAACGTCGATGATCGCGGTCGCCATCGCGAGCGTCCCCTGCACAATCAGCGGCGAGACGGCGTTCGGGAGGATGTGCCCGAAGAGGATCCTCCGGCGAGGGACTCCCACCGAGCGCGCGGCCAGGACGAAGTCGTTCTCCTTCTGTGCGAGCACCGAGCCACGTAACAGACGTGCGAAGATCGGGATGTTGACGACACCGACTGCGAGCATGACCTGCCATAGGCCGGGCTGCAGGGCAGCGACGATCCCGATCGCGAACAGCAGGCCCGGGATCGCCAGCATCACGTCCATGCAGCGCATGATCACGGAGTCCGGCGCGCCACCGAAGTAGCCCGCCGTTGCACCGAGCACCAGCCCGATCGACAGCCCGATCGTGACCGAGACCACGCCGATCAAAAGCGAGTAACGCGCGCCGTAGACGATGCGCGAGAACTCGTCTCTCCCGAGCAGGTCGATACCGAACCAGTGTCCC
>JBKPMS010000136.1:0-13800 GCA_046732275.1 Actinomycetota bacterium
ACGCAAACGCCTACGAAGCAAAGCTCCTCGACTCCATGAACCTGCGACTGCTCGACGAATTGTCCCGGGACGGCCGCCTCGGCATGGCCGAGCTCGCGCGGCGCGTCGGACTGTCCGCGCCGGCCGTCGCCGAAAGGGTTCAACGACTCGAGCGCGCCGGAGTGATCGCCGGCTACCGCGCCGAGATCGATCCAGGCGCGGTCGGGTTCCCCGTCTCGGCGGTCGTTCGGATCCGACCCTCACCCGGACAGCTGCAGCGGATCCCGGAGATCGCTCGCGAGACGCCCGAAGTGGCGGAGTGCTACCGCATCACGGGTGAGGACTGCTACCTACTTCGCCTCCACCTTCGGGCGATCGACGAGCTCGAGGAGATCCTCGACCGCTTCACTCCGTACGGCCTCACCACCACATCGATCATTCACTCCACGCCGGTTCGGCGGCGCGGTCCCCCGCTCGAGCTAAACGACGTCTGACTCGCACAACGAACCGGACCGGTGAGTCCGCTTCTGCTATCGTAAGCGGACTAACGAGTCCACATGAGAGAAAGGCACCGCCGATGAGCAAGGCAACCAACCCGTGGGTCGTCCTGATCCTGATCTGCGTGGCGCAGTTCATGGTCGTCCTCGATGCCACAATCGTGAACGTCGCCCTCCCGTCGATCCAGAAGGATCTGCATCTATCCGAGGGCAACCTGCAGTGGATCGTGAACGCCTACGCACTCGTCTTCGGCGGGTTTCTGCTGCTCGGCGGACGGGCGGGCGATCTGCTCGGCCGGAAGCGGGTGTTCCTAGTGGGGCTCGTGATCTTCACCGCTGCGTCGCTGCTCGACGGACTCGCCTCGAGCGAGGGGATGCTCATCGGCGCGCGCGCGTTGCAGGGCCTCGGCGCCGCGCTCATCTCGCCCGCGGCGCTGTCGATCATCTCGACGACGTTCGCCGAAGGCGCAGAGCGAGCGAAAGCGCTCGGCGTGTGGGCTGCGATCGCAATCGGCGGCTCCGCCGTCGGCCTCATCCTCGGCGGCGTGCTCACGCAGTACTTCTCGTGGCCGTGGATCTTCTTCGTCAACTTGCCCGTGGGCGTCGTCGCCTTCGTCCTGTCGCTCCGGCTCATCCCAGAGTCTCGAGACGAACACGCGCATCGCAGCTACGACGTCGCGGGCGCAGTCACCGTGACCGGAGGCCTGATGGCGCTCGTTTATGCGATCGTGGATGCACAGTCGGCAGGGTGGGGATCCGCGAAGACGATCGGCTTCTTCACGCTCGCCGGGGTCCTGCTCGCAGCGTTCGTCTTGATCGAGCTTCGCGCCAAGGCGCCGCTCGTGCGGCTCTCGATCTTCCGGATCCGTTCACTGCTCACGGCGAACGTCTCGATGTTCCTCGCGGCATCGGCCATCTTCGCGATGTTCTTCTTCAACACGCTGTACCTCCAGCGGGTCCTCGGCTATGGCCCACTGGAGGCCGGTCTGGCGTTCTTGCCGTTCACCGCGGGGATCATGATTTCGGCCGGGCTCGCCTCGCAGCTCGCACCGCGAATCGGCGTTCGGCCGGTCGCCGCCGTCGGGATGCTGCTGACCACCGGCGGTCTTCTGCTGCTCACGCAGCTCCCCGTGCACGGCTCGTACCTGGCGGACGTCCTGCCGTCGATCTTGCTCTCCTCGCTCGGTATGGGCGCCGTCTTCATGCCGCTGACGCTCATCGCGACGACCGGCCTCGAGGACGAGGACCAGGGGCTGGCTTCCGGGCTGTTCAACACGTCGCAGCAGATCGGCGGCGCGCTCGGGCTCGCGATCCTGTCCACGCTCGCGACGAGCAAGATGTCAGCCGCGGGCGGGTCGGCAACGAACGCACTCGTCGTCGGCTTCCACTGGGCGTTCGCCGCCGGCGCAGTCATCATGATCGTTGCGCTCGTCGTCATGCTCGCGCTCCTGCGCAAGCGGCATGTCGCCCGCATCGAGCAGGCTGCGTCTGACGAGCCTGTGATCGTTGCGGCCTGATGACCGTGCTGCGCGCCGACGCTCAGCGCAATCTCGACCGTATCCTCGAGGCAGCATCCGACGCGTACGCGGAGGTCGGTCCGGACGTGACGACCGACGAGATCGCACGCCGCGCCGGGGTCGGCCATGGCACGGTCTTCCGCCGCTTCCCGACAAAGGACGCGCTTCGTGCGGCGGTCATCCACGTACGCCTCGAGGAGCTGCTCGCCCGCGCACACGAGCTGCTCGACAAGCCCGACGCAGGGGCGGCGTTCGAGGAGTTCGTCTGGGTAGCCGCCGAGGCTAGCCGCCGTGACCGAGCCCTGTTCGAAGGCATCGAGCGGTGCGAGGGCTTCGCAGAGGTGTCCGAAGCGAAGCAGGACCTGCACGACACCGTCGGGAAGCTGATCCGCCGGGCGCAGCGCGCCGGAGCGCTACGGCGCGGCCTGGACTCGCGCGATATCGGAGCGCTGGTCGCAGCGGCAATCCAGGCATCGATGCACGCCGACCGCGGTGACGCGTGGCGCCGCTACGTCGAGGTTGTCCTCGCCGGCCTGCGACCCGGACGAACCTGAGTCTCAGCCGGCGCGAAACCAAGGTCAAGCATCACGTAGGTAAACGTCGGACCCGTCGAGCCAGTCCTCGCGCGGCGGCGAAAAGACGTCCACGTCGAGCGTCCTCTCGAGTGCCTCCGCCTTGTGCGGTAGGTGCGACGGAATGTGCAGGACTTCGCCCGCGGCGACGTCGACGATCTCTGCCTCGTCGTCGCCGAGCCAGAACCGCAGGGTGCCTTCGAGGATGTAGGTGAGCTGCTCGTTCTCGTGAGAGTGCTTCGGCACAATGCAGCCCTTGTCGAGGTAGACCTGCGCCAACATCATCCGCTCGGCGGCGATCAGCCGCCGGCCGAGATCCGGCTTCAGCGTCTCCCTCGGCACCTCGTCCCAGCGGTAGTGGATCGCCTTTGCGTCGGTCATCCGTTCTCCTCTCTCGATGCCGCTTCTATAGTCCTCGCCCACCGTGATCGACGTCATCACACTGACAGACGGCGGCCAGACCTCGCTCGAGATCGCGCGCAGGATCGCGGATTTCGTCGCCGCGTCGCGCGAGTCACTCGAGCTTGCGCTCTACGACCTGCGCCTGCACGACGAGACGGCAGACGTGGTCCGTTCGGCACTCGTGGCGGCTCACGAGCGGGGTGTCAACGTGCGGCTCCTCTACAACCTCGACCGCGATGACCGCGTGCCGGTGCCGCCTCCGCCGAAGACGGAGCCCGAGCTCGTGGAGTCCTTGCCGTTTCCGACGGCTGCGGTGCCCGGGTGGCCGGACTTGATGCACCACAAGTTCGTCGTCCGCGACCGTACGGCCGTCTGGAGCGGGTCGACGAACTGGACCGACGACTCCTGGACGCGAGAAGAGAACGTGATCGTGGTGATCGAGTCGACAGGCGTCGCCATTCGTTTCCAGGACGACTTCGCGCAACTGTGGAAGAAGCGCGACGTCGCCGCGTCGGGGAAGGTGCCGACCGATCCGATTCGCGTCGGGCAGGCACACGTCCGGACGTGGTTCTCGCCGAAGCGCGGCGAGAAGCTCGCCAATCGCATCGCAGATCGCATCGGTAGTGCCGAGCGTCGCGTTCGTGTTGCTTCGCCCGTGATCACGTCGGGCCCGATTCTCGGCACCCTGGCCGAGGCAGCCGCCGATCCCCGGGTGGACCTGGCGGGAATCGTCGACGGGACGCAGATCCACGAGGTCCTCGAGCAGTGGCGAGTGAACGGCAACATCACCTGGAAGGCGCCCACGCTGAAGTTTCTCCTCGAGCGGTCCAGCTTCTCCGGCAAGCAGTCGACGCCGTACGCGCCGGGTGCGGTGCACGACTACATGCACGCCAAGGTCACGGTGTGCGACGACACGACGTTCATCGGAAGCTTCAACCTCTCGCGCGCCGGCGAGGACAACGCCGAGAACGTGGTCGAGATCGAGGACGGAGCGTTGGCCGACCGGATGGCCGGCTTCGTCGACTCGATCCGCGGGCGCTACCCGCCGTTAGCGCTTGACTAGCTCGCGCGGATTCGGGAGCGGCGTCAGCAGCGGTTCGACCCGCTCGCGCAGGTGTTCATAGCTCGGCGGCAGCGAGAGACGCTCGCCGAGCGTCTCGAGCGGCTCGTCGGCGGTGAACCCGGGCCCGATCGTGGCGATCTCGAAGAGGACTCCGCTCGGCTCGCGGAAGTAGATCGAGCGGAAGTAGAAGCGGTCGATCACGGGAGTGGGATGCGCACCGCTCGCCGCCACGCGCTCGTGCCAGGCTTCGTGCTCCTCGCGCGGCGATGCCCAGGCCACGTGATGGACGGTGCCGGCGCCGGGGACGCCCGGCTCGCCCGGCGGCGCGTCGTACGCGTACCAGGAGCCGCGTTTGGCGCCTCTGACCTCCCACTCGGCGGCACCCGTCGGCTCGAACGCCAGCGTCCCCTCGAGGAATCGCTTGCTCGGTCCCGGATCCGCGTAGGCGCGGGCGGCGTCGAATCCCTGCAGCGCGAGCTCGTGCGGGATCTCCGGGTGATCCCCGATGAGCGGATCGTCCGTCGTCTCTACGACGGCGAGCTCGAGCCCGAGGCCCTCGGGATCGTCGAAGCGCAGGCTCGAGTCCTCCCGCTCGGCGGTGATGTTCTCGTTTGCGAGCCGATCGGCCCAGAAGTCGAGTGCGTCGGCGGAGGCGACGCGGAGCACGATGCGGTGCACCATGCCGCGGCCCGCGCGGCCGGGGCGCGCGTGGGGATACTCGAAGAACGTGATGTCACTGCCGGCGCTGCCTTTCTCGTCGGCGTAGAAGAGGTGGTAGACGGTGGGGTCGTCCTGATTGACCGACTTCTTGACGAGACGCAGGCCGAGCACGCGGACGTAGAAGTCGACGTTGCCCGGAGCATCGGCGGTGATGCACGTGATGTGATGGATGCCTTCGAAGCGCATCCGCTGGACTCTACCCCGATCCCGGTGATCTAGGACATGGCGCTCACCGCCCGCACACGCCCGGCCGCCGGTGAGCCAGAGGGTGCGCTCGTCCTGCTCCACGGTCGCGGCGCGGACGAGAACGATCTCTTCCCGCTCCTGGACGCCCTGGATCCGGAGCGCCGGCTCGTCGGCGCAACTCCACGCGGGCCGCTGTCGCTGCCTCCCGGAGGCGCGCATTGGTACGCCCTCGGCGGGATCCCGACGCCGGAGCCGACCACCTTCCGCGCGAGCTTCGCCGCTGCGGCAGAGTGGCTGGAAGGGTTCCTTTCCGAGCACGGGCTGGGCTACGACCGGCTCGTCCTCGGCGGCTTTTCGCAGGGCGGCGCGATGTCGTACTCGCTCGGCCTCGGCTCGGGACGGCCGCGGCCGGCGGCGCTGACGGTGTTCAGCAGCTTCATCCCGAGGGTCGAGGGATTCGAGGTCGACTTCTCTCCCGTGCTCCCGCCGTTCGCGATCGGACATGGGACGCTCGACCCGGTCATCGAGGTCGAATGGGGACGGCAGGCGCGGGAACGCTTGGAGCGCGCCGGCGCGGAGGTGCTGTACCGCGAGACGCCGATGTTCCACCAGATCGACCCGGAGTTCGTGCTCGCGGTCTCGGCCTGGCTTCGGGAGAAGCTTCGGGCCTAGCTCGCGGCGACGAAAGCCGCGAAGTTCGCCTGGGCCTGGCCCGGCTCGACGCCGAACTGTTGCAGGAGCCAGTTGCAGGCGAGGTATGGCGGGACGGGCTCCTTCCCCACCATCGCGCGATAGCTGCTCCAGGGCCAGTCCTCCGGGACGGCGCACAGGCCGGCGCGGACCGGGTTGAGAACGATGTAGCGCGCCACCTCGGCGAGGTGGGCGTCGCTCTCGATGTCGACGGAGTGGAATCGCCTGAAGAAGGCGTGTCCCTTGTATCCGTGCCGCCAGTTGAGCCACTGGGCGTAACAGCCGTTCAGCCACTGCATCCCGCGAGAGAGCGTCGCATCCATCGTCGTCACGAGAAGGTGGTAGTGATTGCCCATCAGGCAATACGTGCGCAAGAGCCAGCGGTAGCGCTCGCATGCCTCGGCCAGCAACGCCATGAAGTGCCGGCATTCGGGATCATCGGTGTACAGCGGCTCAGCCCGAACGCCGCGGTTCATCAGGTGGTAGATCCCGCCCGGAGTCTGCACGCGAAGCGGTCGTGACATGCGTCCGACCGTAGCGCGCACAACCGCTACCGAAGCGAGCCGTGCGTGTTTTGGCACAGAACCGTGACACGTGCGCAACGCTTTTGGGTCAGACCCAAACGGTCGATAGGGGACGCGGCCGTTACGGATGAAAACCGGCTCCGGAAGGAGAGTACGCGCGGAGTTGGGGCGAAGTCGTCACTCTTGCGCGCCACCTTTGCGGGACGCGGCGGTTACTCGACCAGGGCGAGGAACCTTCTCGTTCGCTCCTGGCTCGGTGACGAGAAGAACTGCTCCGGCGGGGCCTCTTCGATGACTCGGCCCTCGTCCATCATCAGGATCGAGCTCGCAACGTGATGCGCGAAGCGAAGCTCGTGCGAGACGACGACCATCGTCATGCCGTCACGTGCGAGGCCCTCCATCACGTCGAGCACCTCCCGCACGAGCTCGACATCGAGCGCCGACGTCGGCTCGTCGAAGAGCATCGCCTTCGGCCGCATCACCAGGGCGCGCGCGATCGCCACCCGCTGCTGTTGACCGCCGGACAGCTCCTCCGGATAGCTCTCGGCCTTGTCGGCGAGACCCACACGTGCCAGGAACTCCCGCGCCCGCTCGCGCGCCTCCGCCTTCTTCAGCTTCCGCACCTCGACGAGCCCGCACATGACGTTCCCGAGGGCGGTCATGTTCTGGAACAGATTGAAGCGCTGGAAGACCATGCCGACCTCCGAACGGTGCGGCGCCAGCTCCTTCTCCCGCACCCCGCTCAGCTCGGCCCCGTCCAGCCGGACCGAACCGGAGTCCACCGGCTCGAGCAGCGCGAGACACCGCAGCAACGTCGACTTGCCCGACCCCGACGGGCCGATGATCACCTTCACTTCGCCGCGGCCCACCCCGATCGAGACGCCGCGCAGGACTTCGAGCCCGTCGTACGACTTGTGCACCGCTTCGGCTTGCAGGATGACGTCGCTCACCGCGCGTCGTGCGGGACGGCGGGAACGGCCGGCGCGGAGACACGCCGCCGCCGACCGGCGGAGCGCCAAGTAAACCGCCGCTCGAGCTGCGCCTGAAAGACCATGAGCACGCTCACGATCGCGAGGTAATAGACCGCCGCGGCCGCGTACGCCTCCAGGTACCGAAAGTCCTGGCTCGCGCGAACCGTCGCGGCGCCGAGCAACTCGTACAGCGAGATCACGGACGCCAGGCTCGTCAGCTTCAACAGCGTGATGAACTCGTTGCCGGTCGGCGGGATGATGATCCGGATGGCCTGCGGCACGATCACGCGCCGGAGGATTCGGCCGCGCGTCATTCCCAACGCGCGGCCGGCGAGCTCCTGCCCCGGATCGACCGACAGGAGGCCGGCGCGGATGATCTCCGACATGTACGCCGCCTCGTTGAGCGACAACGCGATGAACGCTGCGAGGAACGGCTTGTACCAGCTCGAGGTGAACGTGCTCCACAACTGCGGCAACCCGTTCCAGACGAAGAGCAGCAGGAGCAGCGTCGGGATCGCGCGGAAGAACCAGTTGTAGACGAGGACGAACCCGCGCAGCGGGCCTGTCCGGCTCAACGCGCCGAGCGCCAGGAAGAACGCGATCACCGACGCAGCCGCAAGCGACGCGATCGTCAGCTCGAGTGCGAGCAGCGCGCCGTGCCAGTACGGCCTGGACGAGAGCGCGTCCCAGAAGACGTGCGAGTCGAAGCTCGCGAGCACGACGCTTGCGCGCTATCTCACGTTCGAGACCGGAATCTGGTATTTCGTCGCAAGCTTCCTCAGCGTCCCGTTCTTCTTGAACGCCTTGATCGCGGACCGGAGCGCCGTGCCGAGCTTCGCGTCCGCACGGCGGTAGTAGATCCCGAAGGCATCCGACTCGGGGAACAGGTATGCGATCGCCAGCTTGCCCGGATGCTGTTTCTTCTGGTAGGCGCCGGACGTGTCCTGCGTCAGGACGACGTCCGCGCGGCCGATCAGGAGCTGCGCCATCGCATCCGTGTCGCCGGGATAGCTCTGCAGCGTGAACTGCGGCCGTCCGTTCGACTTGAGCTGGTCGTTGAGGGACTTGAGGTATTCCTCGTACTTCGTTCCCGCCTGGACGGCGACCGTCTTCCCCGAGAGGTCGTTCGGGCCTTTGATCCGCTTCGGGTTGCCGGCCTGCACGATGAGGGCCCGGTGGGATCTCATGTACGAGACAGCCGGAAACTGCTTCGTCCGGTCCGGCGTGATGAAGATCCCGCTGAGGACCATGTTGCAGCGCTTCGATCCGAGCGCCGGCAACAATCCCGTGAAACCCGTCTTCACGAAGTTGGCCTTCACCTTCCAACGCTTCGCAATTGCGCTTGCGAGATCGATGTCGAACCCGCTCGCCTTTCCGCTGGTCGTCGCCAGCTCCATCGGCGGGAACGTCGGGTCGCTGCAGTACTTGAACGAGCCCTTCACGGGCGACGTGACCTGATGGCCGGCACCGGCCGTCCCTGCACCTACGAGCACGGCCGTGACAACCAGCAGGACGACCGCGCCGATGTAGCCCTTCATGCCTCCTCCTAACGGTTAGCCAACGCCGGCGAGGAGGAACGCGCGCTGCTCCGCGAGCATCTCGCGCGCGATCACCAGCCGCTGGATCTGATTCGTGCCCTCGTAGATCTGCGTGATCTTCGCGTCCCGCATCATGCGCTCGAGCGGATACTCCGAGATGTAGCCGTACCCGCCGAGCACCTGCACAGCGTCCGTCGTGACCTCCATCGCGACGTCGGTGCAGTAGAGCTTCGTCATCGCCGACAGCTTCGTCAGTTCAGGGCCTTCGATGTCCTCCTCGACCGCGGCACCGAACCGGTACAGCAAGCCGCGCGCGGCCTCGCACTTCGTTTCCATGTCCGCGAGCATCGCCGCCACCAGCTGATGTTGCGCGATCGGCTTGCCCATGGTCTCGCGCGTCTTCGCGTACTCGAGCGCATAGTCCGTCGCACCTTGCGCGATCCCGAGCCCCTGTGCCGCGATCCCCGGGCGCGAGCGATCGAGGATGCGCATCGCGATCTTGAACCCCTCGCCCTCCTCGCCGAGGAGGTTCTCCGCCGGCACGCGGCACTCCTCGAACACGAGCTCCCCGGTGGTCGAGCCCTTGATGCCCATCTTCGGCTCGATCCGCGCGACCTCGAACCCGGGCGTCTCCGCCTCGACCACGAAGGCGGAGACACCCGCGTGACCCGCCTCGGGATCCGTCTTGGCAAACACGGTGTAGAGCTGCGCGACCCCCGCGTTCGTGATGAACCGTTTCGACCCGTTCAGGAAGTACGCATCGCCCTCGCGCCGCGCGCTCGACCGCATCGCGGCGGAGTCCGAGCCGGAGCCGGACTCGGTCAACGCGTACGCGCAGAGCCACTCGCCCGAGGCCAGCCGCGGCAGGTACCGCTGCTTCTGCTCCTCGTCCCCGGCGAGTTTCAGGCCGAGCGAGCCAAGCTCTTGCACCGCGAGGATCAGGCCGCTCGTCGCGCAGACCTTCGACACCTCTTCGATCGCGACGAGCCCTAGAAGCGCTCCCGTGCCGAGGCCGCCATACTCCTCGTCGAAGAACAGCCCGAAGAGGTCGTTGTCTCGGAAGAGCTCGACGACGTCCCACGGGAACTCGTGGCTCTCGTCGATCTCCGCGGCGCGGGGTGCGATGCGTTCGCGCGCGAGCTGACGCACGAGATCGCGGATCTCGCGCTGCTCTTCCGTCAACGCTTCGTACGCCACGACGAGAGTGTAGTTTCGCCGCGACCGCCGTCTACAGTCCCTGGCGTGATCCTCGAGAACGGCGTCGTCCGCACGATGGACCCGTCGCTTCCGCTCGCGCGTGCGCTTGCGATCGCCGGCGACCACGTCGCGGGCGGGGTGGGGACGCACGAGACCGCCCTTGCGAGCCCGGAACACATCGATCTCGCCGGTCGGTGCGTCCTCCCCGGCTTCAGCGACTCGCATGTCCACTTCCCGACCTGGGCGCTCGCGCAGCGGCAGGTGCGCCTCGCGGGGACCACATCGCTGGACGAGACGCTCGCGCGTGTCGAGGACGCCGCCGCGAAAGCGAACCCAGACCGGTGGTTGCGCGGCATGGGCTGGCGGAGCGGCGACTGGTCGCCGGCCGTCGAGCCGACGAAGGAGGCGCTCGACCGCGTCACGGGCGAGACCCCGACGGCGCTGATGGCGCGCGATTACCACTCGCTGTGGCTCAACAGCGCGGCGCTCGCCCGCGCGAACGGTGATCTCGACGTGCCCGGCGGGGTCGTCGAGCGCGACGCCGACGGCGCGCCTACGGGCGTCCTCCGCGAGGAGTGCGCCTGGCACTTCCGCGATACGTACGCGCGCCCGACCGAGGACGAGATGCTCGAGGCGTCCCGGGCGGCGATGCGTGTCGCGGTCGGGCGCGGCGTCACCGCCGTCCACGACAAGGACGGGTGGCTCGGCGCGCTCGCGGTGTGGCAACGCCTCCGAGAAGAAGGGTCGCTGCACGTGCGCGTGTGGCAGTCGATCCCGGCGAAGCAGGTGGAGGAGGTCGCCGCGCTCCACGTCCGCAGCGGCTTCGGCGACGACCTCGTCCGGGTCGGCTACCTGAAGGCCTTCATGGACGGAACGCTCGGCTCGCAGACGGCGCGGATGCTCGACGGCAGCGGCGTCGAGATCACGAGCCGCGAAGAACTTGTGGAGATCATCCGGCGGGGCGCGGAGGCCGGTTTCCCCGTGGCCGTGCACGCGATCGGCGATCTGGCGAACCGCGACGCGCTCGACGCCTTCGAGGAGACCCGGACCGACTGGAGACCGCGCGGCCTGCGGCAGCGGATCGAACACGCCCAGCTCCTTGCCGCGGAGGACGTCGCCCGGTTCGCCGAGATCGGCGTCGCGGCGTCTGTCCAATTCAGCCATGCCCCCTCGGACCGAGACCTCGCCGACCGGTTCTGGGCCGGCAAGACCGACGGCGCCTACGCGTACCGCTCGCTCCTCGAAACCGGCGCGGTCGTTGCGAACGGCTCGGACGCGCCGATCGAGGAGCTCGACCCGTGGGCCGGTGTCTGCGCCGGCGTTCTCCGCACGATCGACGGGCGGGGCCCATGGCATCCCGAGCAGCGGCTCACCCTCGAAGAAGCGCTCCGCGCCACGATTGTGACTCCTGCCTGGCTCGCCCGCAACGAGCGTCGACGTGGCAGGCTCACTCCCGGCTTCCTCGCCGACCTCGTCGTCCTCGACCGCGATCCGTTCCAGCTCGAGCCCGAGGAACTGCCTGAGGTGCAGGTCGTCGCCACCATGCTCGGCGGCCGCTGGACCCACAACGCGCCGCCCTGGGACTGAGCTCGGCTTGCATTCCATCCGGTCGATCGGAGACGATCGGGTGAGGTTCCGCGAACAGCAGGAGGCGTCCATGGAAGCCGAGGCGGCTCGGTCTCGATCGTTCGATCATCTGCGGGAGCATTCGGTCGGGCTCCCGGAGACTCTGTTCCAGTCGATCACGCACATGGCTCCGGGTGCGGCGATCGCATTCTCGATCCTGGTGTCGGTGCAGTTCTCCGGACCGGTCCTTCCTCTTTCGGTCCTCTTTGCACTCGTCGCCTGCGTCCTGGTGGCAAGCTCGATCGGCCAGCTGGCCAAGCACATCCCGTCGGCGGGCGGACTCTACGCGTACGTCACCCGTGCGCTCGGCCCGCACGCAGGATTCATGGTCGGGTGGGCCTTCCTCCTCTTCGAGCCGCTCGTAGCGCCTCTGCTGTTCCTGATCTTTTCGTGGGCGACCACCGATGTCGTCAAGAACGAGTGGGGCTGGGACTACACCGGCCAGTGGTGGATCTGGATCCTCCTCGCTGCTGCAGTCGTCTTCTTCCTGACCTATCGCGACGTGCGACTGTCGACGAGGGCCGGCGTCGTGCTCGGCATCTTCGAGATCAGCGTCTTCGTGGCCCTCTCGATCTGGATGATCTTCTCCAACTTCGGCGACAACACGCTCCAGGTCTTCAACCCGACGCACGCCGAGGCGGGCACGTACAACGGCGTCTTCAAGGGGATGGTCTTCGCGATCCTCGCGTTCATCGGCTTCGAGGCGGCTGCCCCGCTCGGCGAGGAGGCGAAGAATCCTCGCTGGACCGTCCCGCGCGCCGTCGTGCTGTCCGCTTTTGGAATCGGGCTCTTCTATGTCCTCTGCTCGTACGCCTGGGTCATCGGCACCGGCTTCCCGAACTTCACGCAGGACACGCTCGCGCAACCCGACCCCTGGCGAAACCTGGGGAAGGTGTTCTGGGGCGGAGGCTGGGTGCTCGTCTGGCTGGCGATCCTCAACTCGGCCATCGCGAACTCGAATGCCGGCGTGAACGCCGCCACGCGCGTGATCTACTCGCTCGCACGTAACGGCGCGCTGCCGCGCACGTTCGCACGCACGCACCCGGTGCACAAGACACCGCACGTGGCGATCATCTTCCAGACGATCCTCGGCATCACCGTCGCGCTTCTGCTGGGCTGGAAGTACAGCAGCAACCTCATCACTGCCTTCAGCATCCTCGCCACCGCGGTGACGATCGTCGTGATCGTCGTCTACATCACCGTGTGCTTTTCCTGCATCGCATATTTCAGCCGTACGGAGCGCCTCGCACAGTTCAACCCGTTGCTGCACTGGATCTTCCCGATCCTCGGCGCCGCAGCGTTCATCCCGCCGCTCTACTACCAGTACTTCCCGCTGCCGCCCTACCCGATCCGCTACGCCAACTGGATCGCGATCGGTTGGCTCGCCGCGGGCGTGGTCATTACCGCGTTCGTGTCGAGGCGGGTTCTGGAGGACGCCGAACACTTCTTCGCGGTGGAGGAGGAGACGGGCGAGGCCGAGGACTCGGCCTTCGCACCGGCGGCGCGGCCGTTACCGGCTGAAGGCTCATGAGCATCGCGGTCGGCCACCGCATCGGGCGCGACGAGATCATCTGGGCGTTCGGCCCCGACCTCGAGCCCGTGCTCGAGGTCGATCCGGGTGAGGTGGTCACGTTCGAGACGAACGACTGCTTCACGGGCCAGATCACGTCGGAGGACGATCTCGTCACGGAGATCGACTTCGCGCGCGTCAACAGCGCGACGGGCCCGGTCGCCGTCCGCGGCGCGGAGCCCGGCGACTCTCTGGTCGCCGAGATCCTCGACGTGCGTCCGGTCGATCAGGGCTTCGCATGCTTGATCCCCGGCTTCGGCCAGCTGATCGAGCAGGTCCCCTCGCCGGTGACGAGGCTCTTCCGGGTCGAGGAGGGTTGGATCGAGATGAACGAACGCGTGCGCTTCCCGGCGCGCCCGATGGTCGGCGTAGTCGGCGTCGCGACGGACGGAGAGACCCTCACGAACGGCCTCGCCGGCCGTCACGGCGGAAATCTCGACGACCACCTACACCGGACGGGCGCCCGCATCTACTTTCCCGTGCGGCAACCCGGAGGCATGTTCGCAGTGGGCGACATGCACGCCTCGATGGGCGACGGCGAGATCTGCTTCACCGGCATCGAGATCGCCGGCGAGGTCGACATCCGCTTCGACGTCCTCAAGGGCCAACAGGGGACGTGGCCGGTCACGGAGCTCGAGGATCGGTGGATTCCGCACGCCACGGCGGACGGCTACGAGGAGGCTCTCCAGCTCTGCTCGGAAGAGGCGGCGCGGCTGCTCGTCGACCAGTGGGGCTTCTCCCCGGAGGA
>JBKPMS010000137.1:0-6318 GCA_046732275.1 Actinomycetota bacterium
CGCCCTCGAAGCCCGTCAGCTCCGCGATCAGCTCGGCCAGCTCTCGGATCGACGTCTCCGTGCCGGTGCCGAGGTTGACCGGCTCGGCGCCGTCGTAACGATCGGCCGCCAAGACGAGCCCCTCGACGCAATCGTCGACGAACAGGAATTCGCTCGTCGGCGAGCCGTCACCCCACAGAACGACGCGATCGCGGCTCTCGAGCATCTTGCGAATCAGGTCCGGGATCACATGCGACGTCTTCAGGTTGAAGTTGTCGCGCGGCCCGTAGAGATTCGCGGGCAGCAGGAAGATGGAGATGAGGCCGTACTGCTCCCGGTACGACTGCGCGCCGACGAGGATCGACTTCTTCGCCACCCCGTACGGAGCGTTCGTCTCCTCCGGATACCCGTCCCAGAGATCATCCTCGTTGAAGGGCACGGGCGCGAACTTCGGATACGCGCACACGGTGCCGACGATTACGAGCTTTTCGACACGGTGCTCGCGCGCGAGCTCGAGCATGTGCGCGCCCATCATCAGGTTCGCGTACCAGAACCTCCCGGGGTTCGCGCGGTTCGCTCCGATACCGCCGACCTCTCCGGCCGCATGGAAGATCCGCTCCGGTCGCGCCTCGCGAAAGACCCGCTCAGCGTCCTCCCACCTGGTGAGGTCGTAGTCCGCGCGGCGGGGCACGGTGACTTCGTGTCCCTCGCTCTCCAGGCGATCGACCAGGTGCGACCCGAGAAACCCGCCGCCGCCCGTGACGAGTGTCCTCATGCGGGTGCGCGCGTCGGAGTAAGCCAGTCGACGCGCCCGAGCCAGCGCGGCCGGTTCTCGGCGTACCACGCGATCGTGCGAGCGATTCCCTCTTCCCAGGAGACGAGCGGCTGCCAGCCTGTCTCGCGGCTCAGCTTCTCGAACCCGACGCGGAGGGCCATGACCTCGCTCGCGCCCGGACGGAAGCGTTCCCGCGTCGAGACGAGCTCCCTCGCGTCCCAGTACCCCTGCTCGCGCCCGACGCGCAGGATCATCTCCGCCCAGTCGCCCATGGAGATGTTCGTGCCCTGGCCGTAAACGTAAAGGTCACCCGGGATCCCGCGCGCCGCGACCATCAGATGGCCCCGGACGCCGTCCGTGCAGAAGCAAAAGTCCCGCATCGGATCGAGCTGCCCCAGTTCGACCGTCTCGCGCGTCAGCGCCTGCGTGATGATCGTGCCCGTGACGTAGCGCGGATTCTGGCGCGGCCCGTAGTTGTTGAACATCCGCGTCACGACGCCGGGGACGCCGAACGCGTCGTGATAGTTCATGGTGAGGAAGTCGGCTGCGACCTTCGACGTCGCATACACGGACTTCGGATTGATCGGCGAGCGCTCATGGAGGATCAGCCCACCGTCGTCGTCGAAGTCGTGATGGTGTGCGACAGCCTCGCGCGGGTTCCCGTACTCCTCGGAGGTGCCCGCCGTGTCGAACTTCTCCAGCTCCAGCTTGTGGTCCACGATCGACTGCAGCAGGTTCAGGGTGCCGAGCGTATTGGCCATCACCGTCTCGTACGGCCGGTGCCACGACTCGCCGACGTGAGCCTGCGCACCGAGATGGAAGATGTACGGCTTGTCGGGCTCTTCGAGCAGCTCTCGCACGAGGTAGTCGACAGACGTCTTGTCGGTGAGGTCGGCGAAATGCACCTTGACATCGGAGCGCAGGCCGCCGATGTTGTTCAGCGCGCCGCTCGACGTCGCGCGCACGAAGGCATGCACGTTCGCATCTAGGTGGACGAGCGCCTCGGTGAGGTGCGAGCCCATGAATCCGTCCGCACCGGTGACGAGACACGTCCTCCCGGAGAAGAACTCGCCGTAGTCGTTGCGCAGATCGGCGAGCGCCTCGTCCGTCCAGGTGGAGTCACGTAGGTCTGATTTCATGCAGCGGTGCCCGCCGGCGAGCAGCCCAAGCGTAGCCCGGAGCGCGGCCGGAGTGCCGTTCGAAGCGGCGCCCTTACAGGACTCTCATATATCGCGTTGAGCCTGGCCGGCGCGATCGCCGGCGCCTTTTTGGCGCACAAGTTCGGCCGCAATCTCGAGACGGACGGCTTCCTTGCCGCCTACGGCGTCTATCTCGTGCTCGTTCTCGGTGCACAGGCCTTCCGCATGGTCGTGGTGCCGGATCTGACGCGCGCGGAGGCGGAGGGCCGTCTCAGCGAGGAGTTCCGCGCGTATGTGATCGCGTTCCTGGCTCTTGCGGTGCCGGCGACGATCATCACCGTCGCCTTCTCCGGCTTCTGGGGCGAGCTCATCACGGGGCGGTTGCCGCAGGAGTCGGCCGCGATCGCCGCAGATGCCCTCCCCTGGTTGATTCCAGCCGCGTTCGCCCAGCTTCTCGCCTCCCTCGCCGCAAGCGCACTCGCCGCACGGGACAGCTACATTCCGGCTGCAGCCGGGTTCGCGCTCGGCGGTCTGACCGGCCTCGTCTTCTTCGTGGTCGAGGCGGACGCGCACGGGCTCCAGTCGCTTGCCTGGGGACTCGCGCTGAACGGCGCCATCGCGGTCGGGCTTCCTGCCGTCGCGCTCGTGGTGAAGGGCAGCCGGATCCGGCGCCACCGCGGCGTGCCGCTCGTGATCGGGCGACGACTGTGGCGGCTGCTCTATGGCGCGGCGGTGCCGCTCGCGATTCAAGCTTTGTACGTGATGGCCCTACGGTTCGCAGGCGGGACGGGTGAGGGCAGCGTGACGAGCCTCTCGTACGCGTACCTCCTGGCTGCAACCTTCACCAGCGCGACGGCCTTTTCTCTGGCGCTGATCTCGGCGGCGCCGCTGACGAGGCGGGGCCTCGACGTCGAGGGCGCGGCCGAGCACGTCGTGCACTCCGCGTGGGTGTCGCTCGCGCTCGTCGGGGCAGCCGCCGGGCTCGTGGCGCTCTTGGGCGGCCGCGTCGTCACCCTCGTCCTCGGCGACGCGTTCTCCGGTGAGGTCGGGGACCAGCTCGGTCGCCTCGTCGTCTACCTCTCACCGTGGATGGTCGCCAATGCCGCCTTCTCGATCACGTACCCGTTGATGTTCGTCATGCACCGGACGCGGTTTCTGATCCCGCTCGCCGTCGCGGCACTGATCGTCGACATCCCGATCTCGATCGCGGGTCGTGAGCTCTGGGGGCTCACCGGCGTCACGGTCGCGCTCGGCATCTCGACGCTGCTGCTCGTGGTCGGGTTGATGGCGTCGCTCGCGCCGCGCGTGCTGCTGCTGTCGGCGTACGGCCTCGGGCGGTTGTCGTTGCTCGTCGGCGCCTCGACAGCGCTCGCGTTCGGAGGGGCGTCGCTCGTGTTCAGCGCCGTGCCCGCGGCCGCCGCCGGACTCGCGATCTACGCCTTCATCCTCTTCGCGTTGCGTCAGCTCGGTCTGGCGCAGGCGTGGCAGTACGTGCGCGCCCTCCACTGACAGGCACACCCCGTACAATCCTGTGAATGTCCGGGCCGGAAGCTAAAAACCCGGCGCCTGCAGGCATTTCGTCGTCGGAGCTTGACGTGACAGAGCTCTTCGAGCGCATCCGTGAGGAGTTGCGTCGCGGTGCTCCGACCGGCGACGCCCGCAGCGCCGACTTTGCCGCCACCCGCGCGCTGGCGGAGCGCTTCTGGCCCGTCACTGCCGAACGGGACGCGGGAGGCGGACCGAAGGGAATCGTCAAGCGGTTCCTGCGGAAGCTCATGCGCTGGTACGTCGAGCCGCTCGCCGCCGACCAGCGCGTCTTCAACGACTCGGTGCTCAAGCTCATCGATGCCCTGTCGGAACGCGCTGACGCGAACGCTCGCTCCGGCGAAGACGTGGCGCGGCTCGTGCGCGAGCTCGAGGAGCGGCTCGCGCGGCTCGAACGGCGCGCGGTCGGCCCTGCCGAGGCGACGCCCGCGCCCTACCCGACTGTTGCCCCGCAACCTGCCGCCCTCGCGGTTCCGGACTACTTCGCGTTCGAGAGCCGCATGCGCGGAAGCGTCGAGGCGATCCGCGAGCGGCAGCGTCCTTACGTCGCCGACTTTCGCGATGCAGCACCTGTCCTCGACATTGGCTGCGGCCGCGGCGAGTTGCTCTCGCTGCTGCGCGACGCAGGCATCGAAGCGTCCGGGATCGACGCTGATGCGGACATGGTCGCGTACGCGCAGGGCGAGGGATTGGACGTCGTGCAGGAGGATGTCGCGGAACATCTCGATCGCTTGCCCAATGGCTCGGTCGGCGCGATCTTCATGGGCCAGGTTGTCGAGCACCTTCCGGCGGCGGCGCTGGTGCACGCGCTGCGCCTCGCCGCGGTGAAGCTGCGCCCCGGCGGTTTGCTCGTCGCGGAGACGATCAATCCGCTGTCGCCGATCGCGCTCCGCAACTACTTCGCGGATCTCACGCACGCGCAACCGCTCGTCCCGGAGACGCTCGAGCTGCTGGTGCGGCAAGCGGGATTCGCGTCGACCGAGGTCCGCTTCCTCAACGAGCCTGCTGAACGTCTCAGCGTGCCCGACGATCCCGTGATCGCCGCGAACGTGCGGCGCCTGAACGAGCTCCTCTTCGCCCCGCTCGACTACGCCCTCTATGCGCGCACCTCCGTGGATGCGTAATCACGACGCCGGCACAGACGCGTCACATACCCGCGCGGTTTTGCACCGTAGGCTGTCGGTGGGCGGGCGTGGTGGGACCCAAGCAGACACGCGTGTACCTAGAAAGCCGGCGCCGTGAGAATCGCGGTCTGCTCGCCGCAGGTGCCGTTTGCGCGCGGCGGCGCTGAGATCTTCGCGGACGACCTCGTCGCGGAACTGCGCGAGCGCGGCCACGAGACCGATCTCGTGACCGTTCCGTACAAGTGGTATCCGGGCGAGCGCGTGCTTTCCCAGGCGTTCCTCTGGCGCCTGCTCGACCTGAGTGAAGCGGACGGTCGCAAGATCGAGCTAGTGATCGCGACGAAGTTTCCCTCGTATGCCGTTCGCCATTCGAACAAGGTCGTCTGGCTGCTGCACCAGTTCCGACAGGCTTACGAGCTCGACCGGACAGATCTCGGCCAGTTCGGCGAGAGCGCAGAGGATCGCGCGACGCGCCGCGCCGTTCAGCGGCTCGATCGCGTGGCGCTCGGCGAGGCGAAGAAGGTGTTCGCCACCTCGCGCAACGTCGCCGATCGACTCGAGCGCTCGACCGGCATCCAGGCCGACGTGATGCCGCATCCGCCGCAGGAGCTGCCGTATCGCACCGAGAGCTACGACGACTTCGTCCTCTCCGTCGGTCGGCTCGACCGCGCGAAACGCAACGAGCTGTTGCTCGAGGCGCTCGCGGCAGAGCCGACGCTGCAATGCGTCATCGTCGGCGACGGGCCCGACCGCGCGCGGCTCGAGGATCTCTCCCGCAGACACGGCCTCGACGGACGTACGCGCTTCACCGGACGCATCGACGAGGAGGAGCTCGCCCGGCTCTACGCACGCTGCCTCGCCGTCTATTACGCGCCTGTGGACGAGGACTTCGGGATGGTTCCGTACGAGGCGTTCCTCGCCGAGAAGCCGGTCGTCACCACTACGGACGCCGGCGGCCCGCTCGAGGTCGTCACCGACCGCCGCACCGGGCTCGTCTGCGAGCCGCGCGCCGTCGCCCTCGCGCAGGCCTGCTCATGGTTGCGTGAGCACGTCGACGATGCGAAAGCGTGGGGCCGTGCGGGCAAGGAGATCGCGGATCGGGTGTCGTGGGACGACACGATCGAGCGCCTGCTCAGTTGAGAGTCGCCTTCTACTCGCCGCTCCCGCCCGAGCGCTCGGGCATCGCGGACTACTCCGCGCTGCTGCTGCCCGCGCTCGGCCGGCTCGTCGAGGTCGAGGTCGTTCGCCGCGGCCGTACGCGTCCCGTCGCAGCCGACATCGCCCTCTACCACATCGGCAACGATCCCGACGCCCACGGCTGGATCGTGGATGCGCTCGCCCGGCGTCCGGGCGTCGTCGTGCTGCACGACTTCGTGCTCCATCACCTCGTCGCCGGGCTGACGATCGGACGGAAGGACGGGCCTGCATATCTCGCCGCAATGGAGCGGGATTCAGGCGTGCCGGGGCGCCTACTCGCGCACGGCGTCCTCGACGGCCGTGTCCCGCCGCCGTGGGAGACGAGCCCGGACGCATTCCCGCTTGCAGGCGAGGTGCTCACGAACGCCACGGGCCTGATCGTCCATTCGCGGTTCGTTCGCGAGCGCGCCCGCGACGCGGGCTACGACGGCCCGGTGTGGCGCATCCCGCATCCAGCCTGGCCGATGCGGCACGTCGAGCCCGCGGACGTCGATGGACGGCCGCTTTTCGGCTGCTTCGGCCACCTCAACGCAAGCAAGCGCATCCCGCAGCTCGTCGA
>JBKPMS010000138.1:0-13678 GCA_046732275.1 Actinomycetota bacterium
CGCCTCAACACCGCCTATCTCGGCGGCCAGGGCTTCGGCCCCGGTGCGCGTGCGACTGCACACCGCCGTGACGGTCCCGCCCAGATCCCGGACCGCTGCCGCGTGCACACGCGCGACAAAGCCGGACCCGATGATCCCCGTGCGCAGCTCGATCACGCGCGAGCTTGCGCCTTCGAGAACATTTGCGTCAGGACGTCCATGTCCAGCCGCGCTTGCTCCGGAGGCGTCCGGCACTCGGTCCCGTTCGACACGCACTCGTGGAAGTGGGCGAGCTCGCGCGCGAAGCTCTCCTCGTACGACTCGAACGCTTCGATGGCGCGTCCGCCACCGTCGGCCCGGGACGCCTGGTACAGCGTCGGCGACTGTTTCAACCACGGAGACGGGAACGTCAGCGAGTGGACCTCTTCCGCGAAGAAGAACGTCACCCGCTCTCGGTATTCGAAGATGTCGAGGAGTTGGATCCACGCACTGTCCCATCGTCCACCGCTCGCGAGCCGCACCGCACCGGTCACGGCGAAGCCGTCGTTCCACCAGTCGCCGTCGATCACCACCCCCGGAAGCGGCTCGCCCAGACGGTCAAGCAGTCCATGAACGAGGTTGACGTCATGGACCAGGCTGCCGAGGAACGACGCCTCGAAGGCGTTCAGGACCGCCGGACTGTCGACGCCGACGGCTTCCTTCACCTGCGTCCGTAGCTGTTCGCGGCCGGCGTCCAGCACGTCCTGAGGCACGTCCGCGCCGCGCACGATGTCCTCGCGGCCGAAGTACGGCCCGAACTCGGGATCGTGCACGACCACGCTGATGTAGCGGAGCGACTCCGCCGACGCGGGCATCCCCGCGAGCATCCGCTCCCATGCGGGATCGAAGCGCTTCATGTATCCGACCTGCACGACACGCCCCGACGCGTTTCGAGCCGCAACGATCCGGTCGGCGTCGCCAAGGGTGATGCACATCGGCTTCTCGACGAATACATGCAGGCCGCGCTCGAGGGCGGCGAGGGTCACCTCCGCGTGTGTCTGCGCGGGTGAAGAGATGACGACCGCGTCGAGCCTCGTGCCGTCGAGAAGCTCCGCATAGTCGGAGTACACGGCCTCCAGGGCGTAGCGCCGCCGGAGAGACTCGCGGACGAGCGGGCTCGGCTCGGCCAGGGCAACGAGCTCGAACCGGTCACTGAGATGCGCGAGGTAATGAAGATGCATCGCCTGGGCGACGAGACCGCCGCCGACGACGCCGATCCGAAGTCTCACGCGAGGACCTGCTTGGCCACCTTCTCGAATGCGAACGCGATTTCGTCGAGATCCTGCTCGTCGCAGAGGGGCGAGACGTCGACGTGGATGGAGCGTTCGAGCAGGTTCAGCGTGCGCGCACAGTCGGGAGCCGGGTACCCGGCAGCCTCGATCGCGTCCAGCACCGGAGCCCAGTGCGGATACACGTGGAGATCCGGCGTGTCGGGGTCGTAGATCCGCATTGCAAAGACACCCTCGGAGTTCAGCGCAGCGACGGCATCGCGCGCGCGCTCAGGATCGTCGGCGAATGCAACCAGCGCGATCCCGGCATCCCCGTCGTCGTCGTTCGGCCGTCGCAGCGTGAGCCCGGGCAGAGCTTCGACGTGGGCTACGAGATGGGCGTGATTCGCGCGCATTCGTTCGAGCAGGCCGTCGAGCCGCGTGAGCTGCACACGCGCCATTGCGCCTGTGAGCTCCGAGACACGGAAGTTGAAGCCGGGGAACTTCGGCAAGCCGATCCCGCGGCGAACGGAATTCGCGCAGTCGTGCACGTCGAGCGCCAGGTCGTAGAGATCGTCGCGGTCCGTGACGAGCACCCCACCCTCGCCGGTGGTGATGATCTTGTTGAACTGCAAGCTGAACGCACCTGCGGCGCCGAAGGTGCCGAGGCGCCTGCCGCGGAACGACGCGCCGGCCGCCTGACACACGTCCTCGACGAGAACGAGGCTGTGTCGCACGGCGATCGCCGCGAGAGCGTCCATCGCAGCGGGAGCGCCACGCATGTGCACGGGCACGATCGCGCGGGTGCGCGGCGTAATGCGGCGCTCCACGTCCTCCGGATCGAGCGTCAAGGATTCGTCCACCTCTGCGAGCACCGGAACCGCGCGACAGGCGAGTACGGCGTTCGGGGTGGCGTTCCACGTGTAGGCAGGGACGATGACCTCGTCGCCCTCACCGACACCGGCGCCGATCAGGGCGCAAATGAGCGCTGACGACCCCGCATTCACACAGAGCGCGTGCTCGACCCCCAGGTACTGCGCAAACTCACGCTCGAACGCGGCAACCTCGCCGGGACCGTCGCCGACGCCGTAGTAGCGGAAGAGGTTCTTGCTGTCGATCACCCGGCGAAGCGCGTCCAACTCCTCAGTTCCGACCTCCATTCCACCGGGGTACATCGGCCTCTCGGGCCTCGTCCGTGCCGGAACGCCGCCGTCGCGGGCGAGCTCCAGGTCAGATTGAGAGCGCGTGGGCGTGGTCATCCCGGCCGCTCATTCTGGACATGAAATCGTTTGCGATCAAGGCACAGAGCGGGTTGGAGGTAGGCGGCCGGCTGTCCTATGCTGGGAGCCGGGACCGGTCGCCTCACACGCGAAGTAGCCGCTGACTTGAGACGTTTCGCGCTCATCCTCACACTCGCTGCGCTCATGGCGGGCGTCGCAGCGATGCCCGGATCGACTGCGAGCTTCAACGACAGCGCGCCGTGTCCGGCGAGCGGTGCGCTTCTCGTGTGCCCGACGATGTACGTCGGCCAGCCTGTTCGCCTGCAGCTCCTCGCACTCGCCGGCTGCGACGCCTACCGCTGGGAAATCGTGAACGGCGCCCTGCCATCCGGTCTGTCGATGACGTCCGGCGGCCTCGTCACCGGCACGCCGACTGCCGCGACCACTACACAGCCGTGGGTGATCGTGCACGACCTCACCGCCCCCGAGGGCGGCCCCTCCTGGTGCGGCGGCGACAACCACTCGGAGAGGCAGTTCGTGTTCACGGTCGTCGGCGGAGGCGGCGGCAGCCCCAAGCCTCCGCCCCCACCGCCACCGGCGCCGCCTCCGCCGCCGCCCCTGCAGATCACCACCGCAGGCTTGCAGACGGCGACCGTCGGGATGCCGTACACCGCCACGCTGGGCGCCACGGGAGGCGGAAACCTGACCTGGACGGTGAGCGCCGGGTCGCTTCCGGCGGGAATGGCACTCGGCCCCAACGGCGTGCTCTCCGGAACGCCGACCGGCGCCGGCCGCTACTCGTTCACGGTGCGGGTGAGCGGCGGCGGCCGCTCGGCATCGAAACAGCTGGACCTCGTCGTCGTCGACAAGCTGTCGGCGAGCGCACCACCCGACCAGACCTGGGAAGTCGGGCGACCACTGCAGATGTCCATCGACGCGCGTGGCGGCAAGCCCGGCTACAGCTGGAAGCTCACAGGCACCCTTCCCGAGCGCACCGGCTTCATCGGCGATCAAGGCAACGGTTCCACGAGCTATCTACGAGGCGTGCCGGCGCAGGACGGCACCTTTCCGATTGTGCTCACCGTCACCGATGCGGATGGCGCGAGCGCGCAGGTGACGCTGACGCTGACCATCGCCCCGAAACTGCAGATCAGCACCTTCAGCGTCGGTCGCGCGCAGGCCGGGAGACGCTACCGTCTTGCCTTCACCTCGCGCGGCGGCGTCGGCGATGCAACTTGGGCGATCGCGGCCGGCTCGCTGCCGTACGGACTCGGACTCAACCCCGACACCGGAGTGGTATCCGGAAAGCCTCGCGCGTTCGGCCGGTTTCGCTTCACCGTAGTCGTCACAGACTCCCTCGAGGCGAGGGCGGCGATGACGTACAGCCTCAAGGTGCGCCGCCGCTAGACCGGCTCCGCAACGCCGGCTGCGACCGCCGGCCCAGCCTACGCTGGCTTCAGAGAGGCAAGCCGCTTGACCGCTCCGCGCGGCGGACAGCGCGCCGCCCAGGCCGAGAGGTACGGGGCTGCCGCCCCGAGGAAGAGCCCGCCGAAGGCGAGGCCGACCGCCGAATGCCCACCCAAAGCGAGCGCGGCACCCCCGACGAACGAGCCCGCGAGATACCCGGCGTGCGTGATGGCCGCGCGTGCTGCGCCGACTTCGAGTTTTCGATTTCCTGCAACTTCGAACCCATACCCGGTGCCGACGACGGTGCGCGCGGCGACGACAGCTGCGGCGAAGCTGAACACCGCCAGCGTGACGCCGACGTTCGGCGTGAGCAGCCACGTGAGTGCAACCGAAGCTGCGGCTGCGAGGTTTCCACGAGCGAGTGCTCGTCGTAAGCACTCGTGATGGATCCGGGCTCCGAGCGCGTTCCCGCCGAGGTACGCGAGTGCGACGGTCGCGAGCAGCGCTCCAGTCAATGAAGGTGATGTCCCGTACTCCTCGACGAAAAGCGCCCCGCTGAACACGAGGGTTCCGGCCCATGCGGACATCGCGAAGAACTCGCCCAGCGCCCAGGGGCGCGCACCGGGCTGTCGCAAGAGTCGCGCCAGTGAGGCATCCGGCCGACGCCCGCCGCTTGCGGGCCGACTTGCGCTCAAGAGAACGCCGGTGGCGATCGCGGCAGGGAGAGGAACGGCCAGGAATGCGACCCGCCAACTGTCGTCGGCGACCAGTCCGATCACCGGCATGCCGACGATCCACGCCGCAGGCGCACCTGCCAACGCCTGCGCTACGACACGGCTTCTCGCCTCCGGCGCGCTCCAGGAGCCGGCAGCTCCGACACCTCCAGCCACGAGCACCGCGACACCGATCCAAAGCGGGACCTGCGCAAGCGCGAGCACGACGAACGACGGCGCGGCGGCGCTCGCGACCGATCCAAGACCCACGAGTGCCGTGCCCGAGGACAGCAAGGTCCGCAAAGGAAGGCGCCCCGCGGAGCGTGCGACAAGCACTGCCGCGACGAGCGCGACGGGCGCGGCGAACACGCGCAGCTGACCAGCAACTGCCGTCGAGACATCGAGATCACGCGCAACATCGACCAGGATCGGTGAGAGAACCAGCACTGCGGCCTGACTCGTGAACACACACATGAAGAGCAGGCGAGCAGGCGTCGCCGCAATGCTCGGGCGCCGGCGATCCTCGAGCAACGCTCGCGACCGTCTTTGAAGCGGATACATCCGTGTACCATCCCGCAGCCTGGCGCTCGCAACAATCGTGTTGCCTCCTGACCAGCGGTACGGCTTTCCGTACTTCGCTACGACGGCGCCGTAACTGTGACTACGCTCGTCGGCGCCGCCTCGGTCTCTCTCAGGTACTGGTGCACGAACGCGATCGCCAGGCTGCCCTCACCGACCGCCGACGCGACGCGCTTGACCGGGCCGGAGCGAACGTCGCCGCACGCGAAGATCCCCGGCACGCTCGTTTCGAGGAGATAGCGATCCCGGTCGAGGGCCCACTCGTTGTCGTCGCGGACGTCCGGACCGGTCAGCACGTAGCCGCGTGGGTCCAGGGCGATCTCGGGCGGGAGCCAGCCAGTCTCGGCGTCCGCACCGATGAACAGAAACAACCCGCCGGAGTCGAGCCGTGTGAGCTCCTCCGTATCCGAGTTCCGCACGTCGATTGCTTCGAGCGAGTTCGTGCCGAGCGCTCGCACGACCTTCGTTCGATAGAGGACGCGGACGTTGGATCGCGTCGCCAGCTGGTCGATGAGGTAGCGAGACATGCCGCTTCCTTCGGTCTTCGCGAGGGTCCCGCCGCGGCAGAGAAGCGTGACGCTGCGCGCGTGGTTCGCGAAGAACATCGCGGCTTGACCGGCCGAGTTCCCGGCGCCGACGACATGGACATCGAGGCCGTGCGTATTCGGCGCGTCGCTGCGAGCAGCTCCGTAGTAGACGCCTTTCCCGAGCAGACGCTCGAATCCCTCGACGGACAGACGGCGCCAGGAGACGCCGCACGCCAGGATGATCGTCTTCGCCTGCAGCACGTCACCGCCGTCGAGGTGCAGCTGACGATTCGAGGCGTCGATGCGCTTGATCAACCGCGTGACGAGAATTTCGGCACCGAGCCGGCGCGCCTGCTGCAGCGCGCGGCTGGCCAGCTCGTCGCCGGATACGCCCGACGGAAATCCGAGGTAGTTCTCGATGCGGGACGACGTGCCGGCCTGACCGCCCGGGGCCTCCCGCTCGACGACGATCGTTCGCAGGCCCTCTGATGCGCCGTAGACCGCCGCTGCAAGCCCCGCCGGGCCGGCGCCGACGATAACGGTGTCGTATTCCGCCGCCATCGGCTCGGTCTCGAGCCCGAGCAGTTCCGCGACCCGCCGCACTTGCGGCCTCATCACCGTCTTTCCGCCGATCACCCGGATCCCAGGAAGATCGTCGTCCATGGGCAGAGGTCCGCCCCACTGCTCGGCCGCATCCGGCTCCGACGGCTTCAGCCACTCGAATGAGATCTGGTTGCGCTGAAGAAAGCGCCGCAGCTCGGTGCAGGCCGGATCCCATTGGTGACCGAGAACGACCGCGCGAGGCGGCGGCGGCTCGGCCGCAATCCCTTGCAGCCCGCGCGGCCCCGTGATCCGGTGGCTCGCCAGTCGTCCGACCTCCCGGGAAACCTCTGGCGCGAGCGCCGCGACCGCGTGATAGTCGTGCGGCTCGACCCGCATGACGCGCGACGGCTCGGCGGCGCGGAACCCAACGGGAAAGACGGTGGCGAGCGCGATCGGCACCTCGCCGAAGATGTCGCCCGGGTGCCGTTCTCCGACGACTCTGTCGATTCCGTCGACGATCTTCACTGCCTCGATTCGCCCTTCGAGGACCGCGAACAGCGCGGACTCCGCTCCCTCATGGGCGGCGTATTCACCGGCAACGAGGCTGATGTCGGCCGCTGCCCGCGAAAGGCGCCCGCATGCGGCGCCCTCGAGGCCGGCGAAGATGCGGACGCGCCGAATGTCGTCTGCCGTCACCATGAACGGAGCACTCCCGGGGTCGGAGACGCCGCTCTCGAATCGTTGTTGCGGCTGCCCGCGGCGCTGTTCTCGACGCGAGCCAGGACGACCGTGAAGGTGGATCCTCGACCCGGCTCGGACGTCAGGGCGAGGCTGCCCCCCATTCGCTGCGTGAGCTCTCGTGCGATGTAGAGACCCAGGCCGGTCCCGGACGGAGCGTGTTGCATCTGGGGATCCGCGCGATAGAACTTTTCGAAGATCCTCTGTTGATCCGCGACCGCGATTCCGCGTCCCTCGTCGCCGACGGCGATGAGGATCTGGCCGTTCGCGACCGCGACGCGGACGCTGACCTGCTCGGCGTCGCTGTACTTGACGGCGTTGTCCAGAAGGTTCACGAGTACTTGTCGGAGACGGTCGGCGTCGCCCGCCGCCGCGGGCAGCTCGTGCGGTATCTCGACGTCCAGTCTCACTGCCAGAAGCCGCGACTCCATCGTCGCGATCGTTGACCGCACCACATCGGCGACGTCGATCGGCTGTTGGTCGACGCGAACGTCGCCGCGGTCGATCTGACTCGTCAGCAGCACCTCCTCCGTGATGTCAGCAAGGCGTTTCGCTTCTGTCGCGACCATCTCGAGAAGTTTGCGCCGCTGATCGCGGTCGAGCTCGTCCTCGCGATGCAGAAGCGTCGTGGCTGCGCCATAAACGGCTGCGGTCGGCGTTCGAAGCTCGTGCGAGATCGTGGCCGCGAGATCGCTCTTCTCCTCGTCCAGCCGCACCTCTTCGCTGAGATCCCGAAACGCGTAGATCACGCCGGCCGCGCTCTGCACTGCGACGAATGAGAGCCACAAGTCACGTTCGCCCACGTGAACCGGGACGGTTGCCGGACGTGGCACCTCGCGCCCGTGAGCGACCAATATCCGCCGAGACAGCTCGGGCCATTCGGGAATCGCGGCGGCAAGGACGCTGCCGCGGAGACGGTCCGCCGCTAACCCTGTCATCAGCTCCGCCGCACGATTCCACAGCTGCACCACGCCATTCGCGTCGAGCACGAAGACACCGTCGCCGATCGCCTCCAGAACGCGTGCCGCTTGCTCACGCTCCGCGGCCGTCGCCCGAGCTGCAGCCTCGGCTGCCTCGAGCCGTCGCCGCTCCCGCTGGAGTCGCGCATTCCGAACCGCCGCCCCCATCTGAGCGACGAGCGCTTCGAACAGCTCGACCTCCTCGCCCGTGTATTCCCCGCGGTCGCGCATCAGCTGCACGACTCCGACAACGTCGCCGTCGTGGCTGACCGGCACCATCATCGCCGACGTCGTTCGTGCTGGGCCCGAGTCGGAAATCTTCTCCATTCTCCCCTGCTTGTCGACGTTGAAGTAGGTGCCACGGTGTTGACGAACCTCCTGCGGCACATCGGTGAAGAGGAAGGGCTTCCCGCTGACAATCACGCGGCTCTGCATCCCGCCTTCGGGATTGAGCGGCAAAGGAGGCAACGACGTGGGATCGATGACATTGCCCTCGTTCCAGACGTAGTCGCACCGAATGAGCCCTTCGGCCGCGTCGTAGGAAGAGATGACGAGACCGTCGTACGGAATGACGCCGAGCAGGAGCTCGCCGAAGCGCTCGTACACGCGCTCGGGCTCGAGGCCCTCCCCGAGCTCACGCGCCGCCTCGAGGAGAAGTTCGGCGACGCGCGCCTTCCGCTCGAGCTCGCCCGCAGTCACTCCCGAAACGTACTGCGGCTAGGCGAATGCGCCAAGCCTGCCGGCGATCGGCACGCAGGAGGCGGGATCGCCCAGACGATGTGCTAGGGCGTGTAAAGCTCGGCGCTCGCGGAGGGCTCGCTTGAGCACCCTTTGGGAGTGCAACGCGCGAGCTGCTCACCGCCGACATTCAGCACCTGTCCGTTGCGAAGCAGGGCGACGGCGGAGCCTCCGACCTGCGGATTGGCCATCGGGCCGGTCGCGCTCCACGTGCCGGTAGCCGGGAAGTAGACGTCGCCCGCGGCGCCGCCGCCGGCGACGAGCACGCGTCCGTCCTGGAGGAGCACGGCGGCGGGGCCGTGGTAATCGTTCATCGCGCCGGTCGCCGTCCACCTACCCAAGGCCGGGTCGTAGAGCTCAGCGGAGAGGGTGGCGCTCGGGCTGCCCCCGCCTGCGACCAGCACGCGGCCGTTGCCGAGCAACATCGCGCTGGCGTGTTCACGTGGCCTCGTCATTGGCGCGGTTCGCGACCAGCGCCCACGGGTCGGGTCGTAGAGCTCCGCGCTTTGTAGCCAGCCGCCGGAATTGAAGCCGCCCGCGACAAGGACGGTCCCGTTGCCCAATAGCGTCGCCGTGTGATTTCGCCGGGGCGTACGGAGGCTGCCGGTCGACGCCCACCGACCTGTCGCCGGGTTGTAGAGCTCCGCGCTCGACTGAACCCCGGTGCCGTTGCCCGAAAGGCCGCCTACGACGAGCACGCGGCCGTCGCGGAGCACCGTGGCAGTGAAGTCGTAGCGGTCGACGTTCATGCTCCCGGTAGGCGTCCACCGATTCGTCGCCGGGTCGTACAGCTCGGCGCTGGCGGTATATGCCCCTCCGCCGGCGACGAGGACACGCCCATCCGCGAGCCGCACCGCTACGTGCAGCCAGCGCGGCTAGTTCAGCGAGCCCCCGGGAATCCACGTGCCCGTGGGCCGGTCGTAGAGCTCGGTCGTGGACTCGCCGACCCCACCGACGACGAGCACGCGGCCGTTTTTTAGCGGCGTTGCGGTCAGGTGTGCACGCGGAGTCGACATGCTCGCCGTCGCCGTCCAACTGCCCGCCGCCGTCTCCGCAAAGGCCTGCTGCCGCGTCCCCGACGAAGCACCAGCACCCGCGGCAAGCACGAGGAATGCGCCGGCAAACGCCACGGACCTCATCGTCAAGACGAAACCCCTTCTCTGGCCTGCACGAACGAGGCAAGCCTAGAAACGAAACCCTGGGGTCGCGGTTACAAAACTCTTAAATCGTCTGGGTCCGCCGCCGACGGCGGCTCAGCCGGCGTCGGCCGCTACGGCGGCGAACTGAATCGAACCGGCCGATCGGAATCATCATGGCCGCGCAGCGGCCGGATTCCGATCGGCTGCGCCGCCGGAGGCGCCGCAGCGCCGCCGGCGGTCATCACAGCTTGCGCCGCCTCGGAGAGGAAGTCACCTCACCGAACGAGTAGCAATCCAACGTGGCGGCGCGGGCTAGGCTCGTCGCATCGTCGAGCTCGACACTCCTCATGGACTTGCGCGAGTCCATCTCCATGGTGCGGATTCGCCCACCCGTGCGCTCGTCCTCGGTCACGGGGCCGGCGGAGGCGTGGAGTCCCCAGACCTCGTTGGAGCGACGACGGCCGCCCGCTCCGCAAACGTCAGCGTCGCCCTCGTGGAGCAGCCCTACCGGGTTTCGGGCCGACGCAGCCCCGCTCCGGCAAGTCAGCTCGACGAAGCATGGATCGCGGTCGTGTCACAGCTACGGGACGGCCTCCTCGCCGACCTCGAGCTGCTGACCGGCGGCCGTTCACTGGGCGCCCGGGTTGCATGCCGCACGGCCGGCGAGACCAACTCCGTCGCCGTCCTTTGCCTCGCCTTCCCGCTCCATCCACCCGGTCGCCCCGAGAGGAGCCGACTCGCCGAACTCGACGCGGTCGCCGTCCCGACCCTCGTCGTCCAGGGCGAGCGCGACCCGTTCGGGACACCGCCGGCCGGCCCGACTCGCACCGTCGTCCGCGTCCCTGGCACGCACTCGTTGAGGGACAGCGCAACGGTTGCCGCCGCAGTCTCGGACTGGCTGGAGCGGTTGGCGCCGGCTCCCGTCCCATGAACGAGCTCAGACCGACGAAGGGCTCGCCTTTCGGGAGAGAAGCGGCGCCAGGCACGCCGCGAGCAGCCGACGATGTAAGTCGGTGCCGAACCAGTGGAGGGGATCTCGAGGCAGCGGCTGCTCGACCAGACGCCCGCCCCGATGGACGTACACGACGGGGCTGACCGCCCCGTCGGCGTCGTACTCGACCGCGACGGCACACGCGTCGCCGCCGTCGCGGTCGACGAACTCTGCGAGCGGCACGATCCCTTCGTCACGAAACGCCCCGGCATCGTCGACGCCGACCACGCGCGCGAGGTACCCCTTCTGCGTCCAGAGCTCTGGCGCGTGCGCGAGCTCACCGAGTAGATAGGGAACGACCTCGCCGCGGGCGAGCCGCCGCCGGTCGGGCCGGATCCCGAAGTGCTTTTCCGCGATGTGCTGCGCGAGGAGGCGCGCGTTGTAGCGAAACCCGTTGACGGATCCGGAGCTGCTCGTCGCACCGTGCTTGCGTAGTCCCGGCGAAGCCTGGGTCACGTTCCCCGCGAAGTAGATCCCGGGAACCGAGACACTCTCCCAGTACGCCGTCTGCGCCGGCATCCGGCCGTCGTTCACCATCGCCACCCCTACGCTCGGCAGGTCACGTACGGGCGCCCGGAAGCCTGTGGCCGCGATGACCTCGTCGCTCTCGAGCTCGAGCACCCCGTCCCATGTCGTCCCGTTGGCGACGATGCGGTATCCCTCCGCTTGACGTTCGACCCGCTCGATCGCTGCGTCGACGACGTAGCTCCCGGTGCCGCCGCGGATGTGCTCGGTATACGGCGAGAGGTATCGGATGCTGAGCGGCGAGAACGCAAGGATCGCGGTGTCAACCGGACGCGGCGAGCCGAGCACGATGTGTCGCGCCCACGGCAGGAGGCCCTGTGCGAGCTCGAACCCGGAATTCCGCTTGCCGACGATGAAGACGCTCTTACCCTGATAGCGCTCGGGTGCGTTCGCCGCCACGTAGTGCGGCGCCGCGTCGAGCCCGGGAATCGGGGCGATCCATGGCTCGGTCACGCCGATCGCAAAGACGCATACCCGGCAGCGGTACTCCCCGTCCGACGTCCCGAGCACGAAACCCGCATCGTCGCGCCGCGTCGACAGCCACTCGCAGTCGTAGCGAACTCGAACGCCGCCGCGCGTGGCGAACTCGACGAGAGCCGCCTCCATCTCGGGGCGCGCGGGAACGTCGAACATGCGGTCCATGAACTCCGGCGCGAGGGCTTGATGCTCCCGCTGGTCGCCGACGAGGCTGTTGTGGTCGTACCACTCGTACTCACGAGTGCCTCGCTCGAACGGCGCGTCCGGCTTCGTCCAGCTGATCAGGCGCTGGTAGACCGGGAAGCGCCGGAACATGCCGCCCGGCGCCGGATCGCGTGAGATCACCGCGCACCGGGGGATCCCCGTGCGGGCGATGCTGTACGCGGTCTGCAGTCCGCCGGGCCCGCTTCCCACCACCACGACGTCGTACTCGCCCGGCGGGAACGGACGCTCGTCTAGAGGCGTGATGTGTGTTCCCACGAACCCACACCAGGCCTCTAGCCGTTCCAAACGTTCGCGGCCCGCAACCGCCGCGCTTCGATCTGGAGCATCCGATACATCACGCTCGGCTGCTTGAGCAGAAACGCCTTCAGCTCATTGTCGGGGATGATCAGGCAGCGCAGGAGGGACGTGGCGATCACGTCGGCGGTCGGAGGCTCGTCCGTCAAGATCGAGATCTCGCCGAAGAAATCGCCTCGGGCTAGACGGGCGCGCTCCTGGCCGTCAATGACGACCTTCGCCTCACCGTCGAGAATCACGTAAAAGCCGCCGCCGGTCACGTCCTGGCGGATGACGCGCTGTCCCTCGCCGAAGACCTCCTCTTCGAACGAATGCGCAAGGGCCTCGAGCTGCGGATGCGGCACGTCGGCGAAAAGGCTCAGACGCGCCAGCGTCTCGACATAGCTGGCTGCCGATGTCTCCACGGCGGCGATCGTAGCTGCACCGCTTAGTACCGTCTCCGTATGAGCAGGGTGCTGCCGTATCTGAGCGGGATCGGCGCAGATCCACGCGACGACGACGACACGCGCGCCGCCAAAGCGCTGCTTGTGCTGATCTCGGTGCTGATCCTGCCGATTGCGCTGCTCTGGGGGATCCTCTATCTCGCGTTCGGCTCACCCGTGGGCTGGGTGCCGATCGCGTACTTCGCGGTCCTGCTCTCGGCCATCGTCGTGTTCTCGCGCACCAGAAACTTCGACACCCTTCTGCGTGTCGGCCAGCTGGCGATCCTGTTCGCTCCGACGGTGTCGATGATCCCGCTGGGCGGCTTCCTCGACTCCGGCGGGGTCGGTCTGTGGGGAATCCTCGCGCCGCTCGCAGCGCTCGTGTTCAGCGACGTACGAAGCGCGCTTCGTTGGTACGTCGCCTACGTCGTCGTGTTCCTCGGCTCAGGCATTGCCGGGGAGCTGCTGGGTGGCGTGTCACCCGCTGTTCCCCAGTGGTTCACCAGCACGATGCTCGCTCTGAACATCACCGTGGGCGGCACGATCGTCTTCACGCTGCTGGCCGTGTTCGCCCGTCAGCGCCGGGACGCTCTCGCGGCACTGCGAGCTGAGCAGGCGAGGGCGGAGAGCCTGCTCCTCAACATCCTGCCGCGTTCGATCGCCGAACGGCTGAAGGCCGAGACGCGGACGATCGCGGACCAGATCAGCTCGGCGTCGATCCTGTTCGCCGACGTTGTGGACTTCACCCCGCTCGCGGAGGATCTCCCGCCGACCGAGGTGGTCGCTCTGCTCGACCACTTGTTCAGCCACTTCGACGAGCTCGCAGAGCGCTACGGGGTCGAGAAAATCAAGACGATCGGCGACTGCTACATGGTGGCCGCGGGCGTCCCCTCACCTCGGCCCGACCACGCCCGAGTGCTCGCCCTGATGGCGCTGGACATGCAGGCCGCGATGC
>JBKPMS010000139.1:0-8255 GCA_046732275.1 Actinomycetota bacterium
ACACGGCGCGGTGCACGCTGTGCGAGGCGTCTCGCTCGAGGTCGCGCGGGGGGAGATCGTCGGCTTGATCGGCCCAAACGGCGCGGGGAAGTCCTCGACGCTCCACGCCGTCATGGGGCTCGCCCCGGTCGCCGCGGGCGACGTTCGACTGGAGGGACGCTCGCTCGTCGGACGGCGGCCGGAGGAGATCTCGCGGGCCGGCCTGGCGCTCGTGCCGGAGGGGCGGCGCATCTTCTCCGAGCTGACCGTCGAGGAGAACCTGCGGCTCGGGCTGGCGGGCCGCGGGCAACGGCAGAGCGGTAACGGCGACCTCACGAGCGTCTACGACCTGTTCCCGGTGCTTGCGAGGTACCGCCGAAGCCAGGCGGGCGGATTGTCGGGCGGCGAGCAGCAGCAGCTCGCGATCGGACGCGCGCTCGTCGCGGAACCGGACGTCCTCCTGCTCGACGAGCCGTCGCTCGGCCTGGCGCCGATCGTCGTCGACCTCGTCTTCGAGGTGCTCGATCGCATCCGGGCGGAGGGCATCGCCATTCTCCTCGTCGAGCAGCGGGCACAACGGACGGTCGCGCTCGCCGACCGATCTCACGTCCTCTCGAACGGTCGCGTGCGCCTGACGATCGGTCCGGAAGACGCGGACGACACGGAGACGCTCGTCTCCGCCTACCTGGCATGAGCGTCCCGCTCGCCACGTTCCTCGGCGCCGACTGGCAGACGCTTGCCGATGCCGTCGGGCTCGGCGGGATCTACGCACTGATGGCTGTCGGCATCGGCCTCGTCTTCGGGGTCCTCAGGCTTGTGAACTTTGCATACGGCCAGCTCGTCATGGCCGGTGCCTACTCGCTGGCGTTTGCGTACGAACGCGGGTGGCCCTTGTGGAGCGGGATTGTCCTCTGCTTCGCGGTCGTGGTGCTGCTGAGCGTTGCGATGGACTGGGTCGTCTTCCGGCCGCTGCGCGGGCAATCGCCGGCGGTCATGCTCGTCGCCACCTTCGCGGTCGCGTTTCTCCTCCAGAGCATCGCGCTGCTCTGGTTCGGCTCACTCGGAAAGATCGCGGCCTCGCTGGCGCAGCTGAACCAGCCCTGGACGATCGGCAGCGTCGACATCCGCAAGATCTCCGTCGTCTCGAGCGCGGTCGCGGCCGGATGCCTGCTGCTCCTGGTCTTGCTGCTCGGACGCACGAACATCGGGCTCCACATGCGCGCGGCCGCACTCGACTTCCGGACGGCGCGCCTGCTCGGCGTGCGCGCTAATCGCGTGATCGGATCGGCGGTGCTCGTCTCCGGACTGCTGGCCGCGACGGTCGCGGTGATGATGACCGTCCAGACGCCGCTCGTCACTCCGGACTTCGCGCTCAAGGACACCGTTCTCGTGCTTGCCGGCGTCGTCCTCGGCGGCATGAACCGGCTTGTGTCCGCGACGCTCGGAGGATTCGTGATCGGCTTTGCGTGGGGGTTCCTCGGCGGTGCGCTCCCGACGGATCAGAGCCAGTACCTGCCGTCCTTCATCTTTGCAGCAGTCATTCTCGTGCTGCTGATCCGGCCGGGCGGGCTGTTCACGCGCAGTGGCGACCAGGCGCTCGAGCGCGTATGAGGCAGGCGCGTTCCGCGGTGGAGCTCGTCGGGCCGATCGTCCTGATCGCGGTCGTCGGCCTCGTGGGGACGCTCGTCTCGCTGTCGACGGAGACCTACGTGATTACGACGCTCGTCAACGTCGTCATCGTCGTCGCCCTCTACATCTTCATCGGCAACTCCGGCGTCCTCTCCTTCGGTCACATCAGCTTCGCCGCCGTCGGCGCGTGGGCGGCAGGCGTCCTCTCGATCGCCGTCGCCGAGAAGCCGGCGGTCATGCCGCACCTCTTCGGCTTCCTGCGCGACACGACGGTCGGGAACATTCCGTCGCTTGCGATTGCCGCAGGGGTCGGCGCCGCGTACGCTCTCATCGTCGGGTTGCCGTTGATGCGGCTCTCGGGCCTGGCGGCGGGCATTGCGACGTTCGGCGTCCTCGAGATCACGCACAACGTCCTGCGCTACTGGGAGAAGATCGGTCCGGGAGTGACGACGTTCTCTTCGGTGCCGGAGACAACAGGGCTGTTGCAGGCATCGGTTGCCGCCGGGATCGCGGTCGTCGTGGCATTCGCGTACCAGCGCAGCCGCTACGGACGGATGCTCCGCGCGACCCGTGAGGACGCCGCCGCCGCCCGCGCAGTCGGAATCTCGGTCTACCGACAGCGTCTCATCGCGTTCGCGCTCTCCGGCGCCGTGGCCGGCCTCGGCGGCGGCCTCTACGTGCACCTGCTGCCGATCAACACGGAGCTCCTGTACCTCGATCTGACCTTCACCACGCTGGCGATGCTCGTGATCGGCGGTGCCACGAGCCTCTGGGGCGCCGTGGTCGGCGCCGTCGCCGTCAGCGCGGTTCAATCGTTCCTCGCGGAGGCCGAGAACGGCGTCGACGTGTTCGGCCGGACGCTCGACCTCCCGGCCGGGACTCGTATCGTCGTCGTCGGCGCCCTGATGGCTCTCGTCCTCATCCTCCGCCCGCAAGGGTTGACAGGGGGCCGTGAGCTCTCGCTACCGCGGACGTCGGTACGCAGGCTTCTGACAAAGTTCGCGCCGTGACGGCTAGCTCTCTCGATCGGCTCCAGGACCGTCTCGCCGAGGTGACCGACCTCCGGAGGGCGTTGCTCCTGCTCTTCTGGGACCAGCGCGTGATGATGCCGCCGGGTGGTGCCGAGGCCCGCGCCGAGGCGGTCGCCACCGTCGGTCGGCTCGCGCAGGAGCGCTTCGTCACAACGGAGATCGAGCAGCTCCTCGAGGAGCTGCGTGGCGTCGAGGAGAGCTCCGACTACGACTCGTTCGAAGCGAGCCTGATCCGGGTCACGCGCCGAGACTTCGAACGAGCAAGTCGCGTGCCGCCCGAGCTCGTGGGCGAGATCGAACGCACGAGCACGCTGGCCCTTGCCGCGTGGGGACCGGCGAAGGAGGAGTCGAACTTCGAGGCACTCCGTCCGCACCTCGAGAAGAACCTCGAGCTGAAGCACAGGTACATCGAGTGCTTCGACCGCTCCGACGAGACGTACGACATCCTGCTCGACGAGTACGAGCCCGACATGAAGACGGCCGACGTCCGCGGGATCTTCGACGAGCTCAAGGAACAGCTCGTGCCGCTGATCAAGGAGATCGGCGACGCCGGAGAAGTGGACGACTCGTTCCTCGAAGGCGAGTTCGTCCCGGTTGAGCAACGCGAGCTCAGCCTGGAGATCATGCGTCGGTTCGGCTACACGGAGGACGAGTGGCGGCTCGACCAGACGCCTCATCCGTTCATGTCGAGCTCCGGCGTCGGCGACATCAGGCTCACAACCAACTTCCGTCCGGGGGACCTCACGTCGCTGTTCGCGACGATGCACGAGTTCGGGCACGGCGTCTACGAGTGGGGCGTCGACCGCGCGCTCGCCCGGACGCCGCTCGGCACGGGAGTGTCGTACGGCGTTCACGAGTCGCAGTCTCGGACGTGGGAGAACCTCGTCGGGCGTAGCCGCTCCTTCTGGCGATTCTTCTATCCACGTGTCCAGGAGACGTTCCCGGAGCAGCTCGGCTCGGTCGACGAGGAGGCGTTCTACCGCGCGGTGAACAAGGTGCACCCGTCGCTGATCCGGATCGACGCGGACGAGGTCACCTACAACATGCACATCATCCTGCGCTTCGAGCTCGAGCAGGACCTCGTCGAGGACCGGCTCACCCTCGCCGAGCTGCCGGGCTCGTGGAACGCGCGGATGCACGAGTACCTCGGCATCGACGTCCCCGACGATGCCCGCGGCGTCCTCCAGGACATGCACTGGGCGGGCGGCGGCATCGGCTACTTCCCCACGTACTCGCTCGGCAATGTCATCTCGGTGCAGATCTGGGAACGTGCCAAGGAGGATCTCGGCGACCTCGACGACCAGTTCGAGCGCGGCGAGTTCGGCCCGCTTCGGGACTGGCTGCAGGAGCACCTCTACCGACTCGGCCGGAAGTTCACGCCGCAGGAGACGATCGAGCGGGTAACCGGTAGCCGCATCGACGCAAAGCCGTACGTGCGCTACCTGCGCGAGAAGCTCGCGCCGCAGGCGGTTTGACGGTCGCAACCGCGTCCCCGCCGCTGGAGCGGCTGAAGGCGCTGCTGGCGGTCGTTGCGGACCTTCGCCACGCCGACGCGGTCCTCGACTGGGACTCGCGGGTGTCGATGCCCCACGCGGGAGCGGCCGCCCGCGCGGAGGTGTCGTCGACCGTTGCGAAGCTCGCGCACGAGACGTTCGTCTCCGACGAGATCGGGGAGCTGCTCGACGAGCTACCGGCTGACGGTGACTCCGTCGACGCGGCGCTCGTCCGCGTCACGCAGCGTCTGTGGGACCGCGCACGCCGCGTTCCCACGGAGCTCGCCGGCGAGATGGCACAGGTGAGCGGCGTTGCGGTCGCGGCGTGGGACGAAGCCAAAGCGGACTCCGACTTCGAGTCGTTCGTGCCGCATCTCGAACGGCAGCTCGAGCTGAAGCACCGGTACATCGCGTGCTTCCCGAAGACGGCAGACGCGTACGACGTCTTGCTCGAGGACTACGAGGAGGGAATGACCACCGCCGAGGTCGCGCGAATCTTCGAGCGGCTCAAGGAAGAGCTCGTGCCGCTCGTCGCGCGCCACCGCGAGCAGGAGGTGGAGGAGCTCCGCGGCCCCTTCCCGCTCTCCGCCCAGGACGAAGCGGGGCACCTCGTGCTCGCGGCGTTCGGCTGGGACGAATCGAGCTGGCGGATCGATGAGACTCCGCACCCCTTCGCGTCGAAGCCGGGCTTCGGAGACATTCGCCTGACGACGCACTCCGACGAGCGCGATCTGACGTCGCTCTTCTCGACGATGCACGAGTTCGGCCACGGCGTCTACGAGCACGACATCGACTCCGCTTTCGCGCGCACGCCGCTCGGAACCGGCACGTCGGCCGCGATCCACGAGTCGCAGAGCCGCACGTGGGAGAACCTCGTGGGCCGAAGCCGCGGGTTCTGGCGCTGGTTCTATCCGCAACTGCAGGGCCTGTTCCCGGAGAGGCTCGGCGGCATCGACGAGGCGGCGTTCGTGCGAGCGGTCAGCGCGGTCAAGCCGGGGCTGATCAGAGGGGATGCCGACGAGGTCACATACGGACTGCACATCATCCTGCGGTTCGAGCTCGAGCGAGAGCTCCTCAGGGGGACGGTCGCGGTGCGCGAGCTGCCGAACGTGTGGGGCGAGCGGATGAAGCAGTACCTCGGCGTGGACGTCCCGGACGACGCGCACGGCGTGCTGCAGGACATCCACTGGTCGGTCGGGCTCTTCGGCTACTTCCCGACCTATCAGCTCGGCAATGTTGCCTCCGTCCAGATCTGGGAGCGCGCTCGCGCCGAGCTGGGCGACCTCGAAGAGGACTTTGCGCGAGGCGAGTTCGCACGGCTCCGCGAGTGGCTCCGCGAACAGGTCTACCGGCACGGCAGCCGCTATCCGCCGCGTGAGCTGCTGCAACGCGTCACGGGCTCCACCCTCGATCCCGAGCCGTATCTTCGGTACCTGAACGCCAAGTTCGCGTGAGAGTGTGCGTGATCGGCGCCGGCTCGATCGGCAGCCTGTTCGCGGGACACCTCGCCAACGTTGCGGACGTGCTCGTCCTCACACGGCGGGAGGATCACGCGCGCGCTCTCAACGAGCGGGGTCTTCGCGTCAGCGGCAGGCACGATTTCACCGCCCGAGTCACGGCCGCCTCCGATCCCGCGGACCTTCCGGACTTCGACGTCGGCATCATCGCGACGAAAGCGGGCGGGCTCGAGCCGGCGGCGGATGCGCTCTCGCGGCGGTTCGCCGGGGCGACGATCATGACCGTCCTGAACGGTCTCGGAGCCGAGGCGGTCGTCAGGCAACGCGGCGAGTGGGCGCTCGTGTCCGCAGTGACCTTCATGAGCGGGACGAAGCACTCGGACACGCACGTGGAGTACATCCTCGACACGGCGACGTGGCTCGGCCCTTACGAGGACACGCCGTTCGAGCGTGTCGCGGAGATCGCCGACCTGATCGTCGCATCCGGCCTGAAGGCCGAGGCTCTTCCGGACCTGCTGCCTGCACAGTGGTCGAAGCTGATCTTCAACGCCACGGTCAACGGCGTCGCCGCGCTCACAGGACTCCGGCACGACGCGCACTTCGCCGCCGAGGGGGAGCCCTCCGATCTCGGTCACCTCGTCCACGACCTCGTCGACGAGGGAAAGAGCGTCGCGGCGGCGGCGGGCGTGGAGCTCTACGACGATCCGTGGGAGATGAACCTGCTCGCGACGAGCCGAGGCAGCGCGCACTACCCGTCGATGCTCGAAGACGTCGATGCACACCGTCCCACCGAGGTCGAGCTCATCAACGGCGCACTCGTCCGCGAGGCGCGACGGGTCGGAGTCGACGCACCGCTGCACACGGCCGTCTACCGGCTCGTGAAGGCCAAGGAGGCTTCGTACTCGTGAGGATCTGCATCGTCGGCTGCGGCGCCGTCGGCTCGCTCTTCGCCGCCAATCTCGCGCGGCTCGACGACGTCGACGTATGGGCGTTCGACCTGGCGCAGGGGCACGTGGATGCGATCAACCGCGACGGCCTGCGGCTCAGCGGAGCCGAGGACGTCGTCGGCCGGCTCAGCGCGACCTCCGATGCGGCCGAGGTGCCGGCCTGCGACTTCGGGATCGTCGCGACAAAGGCGATGCATACGTCCGCCGCGATCGAAGCCACGGCGCACGCATTTGCCGACGGCTGCGTGGCAACGGTGCAGAACGGCCTCGGAAACGAGGAGGCACTCGCGGAGCACGCGGAGCGAGTCGTCCGCGGCACGACATTCCCCGCCGGAAAGCTGCTCGAGCCCGGACATGTGCAATGGGACGTCAAAGGTGACACGACGCTCGGCCCCTTCGAGCCTCGGCCGGCTCCGTTCGAGGAGATCGAGCGACTCGCCGACGCGTGCACCCGCGCGGGCCTGCCGACGCATGCGGTCCACGACGCGCGTGGGCCTCAGTGGCGCAAGGTCATCTTCAACGCGGCCACCAATCCGGTCGGCGCGCTGACGGGGCTCACGCACGGACGGGTCTGCGAGGACCCCGCTCTGCGGAGGCTCGTCAGCGGTCTCGTCGACGAGGGCAAGGCGGTCGCAGCCGCACAGGAGATCGAACTGGATGCCGACCCCGAGGAGCTCATCGACCACGCGGCGAAGCCTGAGGTCGCGTACAACCACAAGGCTTCGATGCTTCAGGACGTCGAAGCGCGGCGACGAACCGAGATCGACTATCTCAACGGCGGCATCGTCCGCTCCGGGGAGGAATACGACGTTCCGACGCCCTTGCATCGAGCCATCTGGGCGCTCATGAGAGGGTTGGAGGAGTCGTGGTGACACGGGACGAGATCGACCGGCGCTATCAGCTCGTCCGCGAGGCCATGGCGGAGGAGCAGCTCGACGCCGTGCTCGTGTGCGGCTCGGAGTACACGGGCTTCGAGGGGGCGGTCACGTACATGTCCGGCTTCCAGATCGTCCACCGCTACGCGTACGTCGTCCTGCCCCGCGAGGGCGATCCGACGATCGTGTTCCCGGCGGAGGCGCGCTACGTCGGCGAGCACGGCACGTGCTGGATCGAGGACCAGGTCTTCGTCGATCGTCCGGGTCGTTACATCGCGGACCGCTGGAAGGCTCAACGGGTCGGCGTGTACGGGCTCGACTACGTGATGGCGGTGCGCGACTTCGAGGGCACACAGGCGCAGGTGGAGCTCGTGCCGTTCGACATCCAGTTCGATCTGGCGCGGGCGGTGAAGAGCGACACCGAGCTGGAGTCAGTGCGCGATTCGGTCCGGATCAACACCGAGGGTTTCCTGGCGTTCGCGGAGGCGTACGCGGCCGGCAAGACGGCCGCCGAGGTTCTCGCGCCGGCCGAGGAGCTGTTCGTGCAGGAAGGCTGCGGGCGCCTGACGATGAACATGGTGCTCGTCGGCCCGGAGTTCGCGATCGCCCGGAACGACATGGTGCTCGGAAACTTCTGCGTGCCCTCGCTGGAGATCGCCGGTCCCGGCGGCCACTGGGTCGAGGTCTCGCGTGCGCTCGGCACGCCAAACGCCGAAGTGAGCCGGATGCTCGAGGCCTACGAGGAGTACTTCGAGGCGGCGAAGGCAGGCCTTCGGCCGGGTGCGACGGCGCACGACGTTCATTGTGCCGTCTCCAAAGGCTTCACCGACCGCGGCTATCACCT
>JBKPMS010000140.1:0-9763 GCA_046732275.1 Actinomycetota bacterium
CCATCGAGCCACAGAGCTCGAAGCCCGCGCGCAACGAACCGCCGACGCGCTTGCCGCGACGCGCGCGCAGCGCGTCGCCTACATCGCCTCGCTCGAGCGGCAGCGCGAGCTAACCGAGCGTCAGATCACGCGACTCGAGGCGCGTGCCCGCCGGGTCGTGGAACGGGCACATGCGGTCGAAGCCCGGGCCGGCGCCGCGACGACTGCCGAGCCGGCCGCCGCTCCCGCCGCGCCGGGGGCGCTGGCGGTGACGGCGACAGGCTATTCGCTTGCGGGCCAGACCTCGACGGGAATGCCCGTTGGTCCCGGCGTCGTCGCGGTCGATCCCGCGGTGATTCCGCTCGGTACGAGGATGACGATCCCGGGCTATGGTGAAGGCATCGCGGCGGACACCGGTAGCGCCGTCCAGGGCAACCTCATCGACATCTGGTTCCCGACGATGGCGGACGCCCTCGCCTGGGGGAAACGCACGGTCACGATCAGCCTTCATTAGAGTTCCGGGCTCGGGCCGGGAAGGGAAACGAGCCATGAGTCAATCCGTCAGAGCGGACGAGCGGTCGTTGACCGACGTTCGCGTGGTGATCGTGGACGACCACGATCTCTTCCGCAGCGGGCTACGCAACCTGCTCGAAGAGGAGGGCGTGCAGATCATCGGCGAGGCTGCGGCCGGCCAGGAGGCGCTCGACATCGTGCGCGAGATGGCGCCGGACGTCGTCGTGATGGATCTCAACATGCCGGGGATGGGCGGCGTCGAGGCGACGCGACATATCTCGACGATCGCACCGTTGACGCGCGTGGTGATGCTCACGATCTCGGATCAGGACAACGACGTCATCGACGCCATCCTCGCCGGTGCGTGCGGCTACCTGCTCAAGGACTCGTCGATCCACGACCTCATCGCCGGAATACGCGCCGCATCGAACGGCGAGTCGCTGATCTCGCCGACGATCGCGTCCAAGGTGCTCCAGCGCGTCCGCGCCTCCAACAAACAACCGGAAATCGAGAGCACCATCCGGGCCGAGCTGTCAGAACGAGAGATCGAGGTCCTCAAGCTGATCGCGAACGGCAAGGACAACGCGATGATCGCCGCGGAGCTGCACATCAGCCCGAAGACCGTCAAGAATCACATCTCGAACATCCTGATGAAGCTGCAGATCGACAATCGCATCCAGGCTGCGGTCTACGCAGTCCGGAGCGGCATCGTCTGAGCTCTACGCCGCGTTCGCCCGCGTGCGAGCCTCGTCCGCCCGTGCGCGCAGGCACGAGAGAAGCCCGCGCAGCTCGGCGAGATCTCCGTCCGCCGCGGAGATGAGCCGTCCGAGCTCGGCGACCTCGGATCCCTCCGAAGGTCTCCCGCCCATGTTGGCCGCGGTTTCGGTGAGCCGTCGCTCGAGCCGCCGGCGCTCGGCATCGAGCGCGAGCGCGCGGGCGTAGCCGGTAGTCAGCTTGTCCTCGATGTCGTTGAGGCTGGGGGCATCCTTTCCGCATCGCGGAGCGCACAGCAGGCTTCGGATCGTGTCGTCGATCATCGCGTCAGGGAGGTAATTGCGGCGGCACCCCGTCTCGGTCAGTATCAGGCCTCTCCGGGCCGGCTTCATGGGCCACCCGGCCTATCTTCAGCCGGGGCCGGGCCTATCGTCTTGACTCTGAGCGCACGTCTTTCGAAGAATGGAGGCCGCGTGGGTCGCCACCTCGCCGCTTTCCTTGCGCTGTTCGCTCTTGCCGCCCCCGCTGCGGGCGTTGCGGGCGCCTCCCAGCAGACGCCGCTCCAGCGGCAGCTGGCACGCGCGCTCGTCGTCCCGCACGTCCCCACTGCATGGTCGGCCGCCGTTGCGCTCGATCTAACCACGGGGGAGCTGCTCTTCACCCAGAACGGTTCCCGTTCGCTCGCTCCCGCATCGAACGAGAAGCTCCCCGTGACCTATGCGGCGCTCACGCGCCTCGGGCCGACATTCCGGATCGAGACCGACGTGCTCGCGCAGGGTGAACAGAGCGGCACGACGTGGAGGGGGTCGCTCGTGTTGAAGGGAAACGGCGACCCGACTCTGTCTCGCACGGACTTGCGAGCGCTCGCGCTGCAGGTGCGCGCGGCAGGCGTTCGGCGCGTCACCGGAGGCGTCGTCGGCGACGAGAGCTCCTACGACGCGCGACGCACTGTGGCCGGATGGAAGCCGAGCTTCTACATCTCCGAGTCGGCGCCGATCTCCGCGCTCGTGGTGGATCGTGCCCGTGTCGGGAGCTACACGACACGTAACGCGGCACTCTCCGCCGCAATCGCGTTCCGCACTGCTCTGCGCGCTGTCGGCATCTCCGTCGCAGGGACGGTCCGCCTCGGCAGAGCCGCAGACTGGCTCGAGCCAATGGCTTCGGTCTCGTCGCCGACGCTCGCGACGATCATCCGCTTCATGGATCGCGAGAGCGACAACTTCACGGCCGAGATGCTGCTCAAGCAGCTCGGGCTGGTCGAGCTCGGACAAGGTACGAGCGCCGCCGGCGCCTCGGTCGTGATGCAGGCGCTCGCCGAGGCCGGGATTCCGACGGCCGGCGTCCGGATCGTGGACGGCTCGGGGCTCTCCCGGCTCGACCGGCTCACGACGAACGCCCTCGGCGCCTTGTTGCAAGCCGCGTGGGACGAGCCGCTCATACGCCCTTACCTGGTCGCCGCGCTGCCGGTCGCGGGCGTCAACGGCACGCTTCGGTCTCGTCTGCGGCAAGCGCCTGCGCGTGGTCGCGTGCTGGCGAAGACGGGCACGACGCAGCAAGCTTCAGCTCTCTCCGGCTACGTCGCCGATCGCTACGCGTTCGCCGTCGTTCAGAACGGCCATCCGGTCTCGTACTGGTGGGCGCGGCGCGCGCAGGACCGCTTCGTGCAGGTGCTCGCGTCCCGGTAGCGTCCCGACGATTCAGCCGGCGAGCAACTGTTCGAGGTCTTGCTCGGTGAGCAGCGGCACCTCGAGCTTCCGCGCCTTCGAAAGCTTGGAGTTCCCGGGCTCTTCCCCGACGACCAGCCCTGTGGTCTTGCTCGAGACGGAGTTCACGACCTTCGCTCCTCTTGCCTCGAGCGCCGCCGCCGCGTCGTCGCGCGTGAAGCCTTCGAGCGTGCCCGTGATCACGTAGCTCTTACCCGTCAGCGGCCCCTCGACCGGCTTCAGCTCGTCGCCGATCTCGAACCGGAGCCCGAGCGAGCGAAGCTCGTCGACGAGCTGACGGTTCGGGTCGTCCGCGAACCACTCGGCGATCGCCTCCGCGCGTTCGGGCCCGATGCCCTCGACCTCGACGATCTCCTCCTGGCTGGCATTCATCAGCCGGTCGACGTTCTCGAAGTGGCGTGCAAGGTTCTGCGCGGTCACCCAGCCGACGTCAGGGATGTTGAGCCCGAACAGGACACGGTGGAACGGGACCTCCTTGGACGCCTCGATCGACCGCACGGCGTTCGTCGCGGAGATCTCGCCATAGCCGTCGAGCTCCATCAGCTGCTCTTTCGTCAGGCGGTAGAGATCCGGGAGCGAGCGGACGAGGCCGAGGTCCCAGAGCCGGCGCATCGACTGCTCGCCCACGCCCTCGATGTCGGCCGCCGCCTGCACCCAGTTGATCAGCGACTCGAGGCCGCGTGAGGGACATGCCCTGTTCGGGCAACGGTGCATCGCCTCGCCTTCGGGCTTCACGATGTCCGCCCCGCACAGCGGGCACTTCTTCGGCATCCTGAACCGCTTCGTCCCCGGCTGGTGCTCGCCGGCCGGCCCGACGATCTGCGGAATCACGTCGCCTGCGCGCTGGACGATCACGATGTCGCCTTCGCGAATGTCCTTGCGGTTGATGTCCTCCTCGTTGTGAAGCGTCGCTCGGGAGACGGTGACCCCGCCGACCTCTACCGGCTCGAGCATCGCCCACGGGTTCAGCGCCCCGGTCCGCCCCACGCGGATCAGAATCTGGTTCAGCTTCGTCTGCGCAGTCATCGGGGCCCACTTGTAGGCGCGAGCCCAGCGCGGCCGCTCATGGAGGGCGCCGAGGCGGCGCTGCTGTTCGAAGGAGTCGACCTTGATCACGATCCCGTCGATCTCGTAATCGAGCTCGATCCGCCGCTTCTCCCACGCGCGGCAGGCCTCGGCGACGGATGCGACCGTGTCGTGCCGCTCGGCGTACGGATTGGTGCGGAAGCCGTGGCCGCGCAGCCACTGCAGCGAATCCCAGTGCCCGTCGACCGGGAGGCCGTCGCGGACGCCGAGGCCGTGGATCCAGATCGACAGCGGCCGTTGTGCGGTGATCGACGAATCCTTTTGGCGAAGGGAGCCGGCCGCCGCGTTCCGGGGATTCGGCGTGGGCTTCTTTCCTTCAGCGATCAGGCGCTCGTTCAGCTCGTTGAAGCCGCTGAGCGGTAGGTAGACCTCGCCGCGCACCTCGAGCAGCGGCGGAGGCGTTTCTCCGGCGGCGAGCTGCATTCGCATCGAGATCGCCCTGATCGTCCTCAGGTTCGGGGTCACATCCTCGCCGCGCCGTCCGTCGCCACGCGTCGCCCCGCGCACGAACGCGCCGTCCGCATAGATCAGGTTGATCGACAGCCCGTCGATCTTCGGCTCGGTGACATACACGACCTCGCTCGTTCCCAGACGCTTGCAGACGTCGTCGTGCCACTTCTCGAGCGCCTCGTCCGTCGTGACCTTCTCGAGTGATCCCATCGCCGTCGGGTGCTCGACCTTCTGAAACTTCTCCGAGGGCGCCGCACCGACACGCTGCGTCGGCGAATCGGGCGTGACAAGACTCGGATCGGCTTCTTCGAGCGCGACGAGCTCGTCGTACAGTCGGTCGAACTCCGCATCGGAGATCTCCGGGTCGTCGAGCACGTGATACCGATAGAGGTGGTAGTCCAGGACCTCGCGCAGCTCCGCCGCACGCTGCTCCGGCGCTCGTGTCTTAGAGGACGCCATGCAGCTCTGCGGGCGTGTCGACGATCGCGTCCGGTGCTTCGGCTTCGAGCCGCTCGCGGGTGTGGATCCCACCCCATGTCACTGCGACGGAGAAGAGCCCTGCCGCCTTCGCGGCCTTGATGTCGAACGGCGCGTCGCCGACGTACGCAGCCTCCTCCGGGCGAGCGCTCAACCGCTCGAGCGCGAGCAGCAACGGCTCCGGATCGGGCTTGTGCCGCTTCGTCTCGTCGCCTCCGACAACCGTCTCGAACAGATGCGCGATCGGGACCTGCGCAAAGGCGAGCTCCACCGTTGCGCGCCGCTTCGCTGTGACGATGCCGAGCCGGTGACCCTCTTCCTTGAGGCGCACGAGCAGATCGTCGATCCCATCACAGCAGACGAGGCCGTCGTGCAAGGGCTCGTTGTGGGCTCGGTAGACCCTAACGAGCTCGTCGACGCGATCAGGCGCGAGCTCGCGCATCTGTGCCTCGAGCCCCGGTCCGCCGACCGCAGCCATCAGCGCCTCGTCGGGCACGTCGGTGCCGAGGACTTCTTTCGCGGCATGGCGCATCGAGGCAAGGATGATCGCGCCGGAGTCGATCACCGTGCCGTCGAGGTCGAAAAGGACGACGTCGAACCGCATCCGACGATCGTAGCCACGCCGTGGAACCCGGCCGGCCGCTGCGGTGTATCGGGGCGAAATGCAATCGGAGGTATTCCAATGTTCGGTCTTTCCCCGGGCGAGCTGACGTTCGTCCTCTCCTTGCTGTCGATCAGCGTCGCGTTGATTGCCTGGACGATCCTCGACGTCGTGTCATGGTCGGAAGACGTTTGGGATCGCGCCGGCCAGAACCGCGGGCTCTGGATCTTCCTCCCGCTCGCCGGCGTCGTGATCCTGATTCCGCCCGGGCTCGGGATCGCGTTCTCGATCGCGTACTTCGCCGCCGTTCGTCCGAAGCTGCGAGTCGCTGCGGCTCAGTAAGCCACACCAACGAGGTACAGCCCCCAGGGCGGCGCGGTCGTGCCCGCGTCCGTCCGGGGGCGTCCTTCGAGCAGCGGAGCGATCTGCTCGGGCGGCAGTTCGAGCATCGTGCCGACGAGCGTCCGCACCATGTGGCGCAGGAAGCTGTCCGCCGTGATCTCGAACTCGAGCGCCAGCCCGCGGCGGTGCCAGGCGGCCGCCAGCACATTGCGCCGGAAGACGGTGTGCTGCGTCTCCGTCGGCGTGAAGGCGCGGAAGTCGTGCTCTCCGAGCAAGAGGTCCGCCGCATCGGCAAGCTGCTCTTCGTCGAGCGGCCGTGGATTCCACCAGCCGCGTTTCGCCTCGAACGGCGACGGCTGGCGACGACGCCAGATGCGATAGCGGTAGCTGCGCGCGAGCGCCGAGTGCCGGGCATGGAAATCGGCGCCGACCTCCTCTGCCGACACGACTGCCACGTCATCGGGAAGCGCGGTGTTCATCGCGTCGGCAGCAGCGTGAGGCGGAGGCCCGCCCTCGACGTCGACGCTGACAACGTTTGCAAGCGCATGCACTCCCGTATCCGTTCGCCCTGCGACGGCGAGGGCGTCGAAGCGCGGGAACGTCGACTCGAGCGCCTCACGAACGACTCCCTCGACGGTGCGCAGGTCGGGCTGCGCCGCCCAGCCGCGGAACCCGCTCCCGTCGTACTCGAGTATCAGCTTCAGCCGCATGTCAGGCTCCCCTGAACCTCATTGTCAGGTTTGCCTTATGTTCTACTCGTTTGCGGTCCGGTTGATACACTCTACTCGATGACCGAGGAACACACCTTCCTCCTCCAGCGCGTTCAGCCGGCGATGATCGGCCTGATCGACGGCTCGCTCTCGACCCTCGCGCCGATCTTCTCGGTCGCGATCGTCACGCACAAGCCGCATTACGCGTTCATCGCAGGCGTGGCCACGGCCATCGGCGCAGGCATCTCGATGGCGTTCTCGGAGGGACTATCGGACACGGGTGAGCTCACAGGCCGCGGCAATCCGGTCGTTCGCGGCACGATCACCGGCGTCGGCACGTTCATCGGCGGAATCCTGCACACCCTCCCGTTTCTGATCCCGCACTACGAGGCGGCGCTCTTGTCTGCGATTGCCGTCGTCGGCCTCGAGTTGCTCGTGCTCGCCTGGTTGCGGTGGCGGTTTTTCGAGGTCGGCTTCGTCAAGGCTCTGGCGACGGTCACCCTCGCCGGCGTCGTCATTGCCGCCGTGAGCGCGGCCCTCGGCGCGGGGGGTTGATCCTGGCGCAAGTCTGAGCTTCGATCGCATCAGTTCCGAGAATGTGGTCAAGACGGCCGCACGAGCAAAGCCCGCGCGGCCTCTAGACGGCGCCGCCAAGTCGGCGCCTTAGCTCCGCACGTCGAGCGACTCGTTCGCGTCGCTCACGAACAGGCCCGGACGCGGGCCGCCGCCGATGACATACACGCGCGGGCCGATGCCGACGACGGCGAGGCCGTGCCTCGGCGTCGGGAGGTCCTCGAGCCGCTCCCACCTTCGCGTCGACGGCGCATACGCAAAGACGCTCGCGATCGTGCCCGTCGGAGCCTCGCCGCCGACCGAGATCAACCGGCCGGCCGCCGCCGTTGCGCCGGTTCCGCCCCGCGCCTCGGGAAGCGCCGCAACGGGAGTCCAGCCCCGCGTGCCCGGGACGAGCGACTCGACGGTCGTCTGATTCGTGTCGATCCCGCCGAGGCGCCCCGCCACCGCGTACACCCTGCCGCGAAGCGCGGCGGCGGCGAGATGCTCGCGCGGCTTCGGGCCTGGGAGCGTCGTCCACCTCGAGCGGCGCAGGTCGAACGCGTAAGCGACGCGTGCCAGCGCACCGGGACGGCTGACCCCGCCGACGACGTACAGGCGCCCTGACGCCACCGCGATTCCAGCCGCGGCGCGAGCGCCTGGTAACGGTGCCAGGCGACGCCACCTTTTCCCCGACAAGACGAACATCGAGCGCAACGTTCCGGCAGCGCCGTAGCCGCCGACGACGTACAGCCGGCCGCGATACCCAGCCGCCATGGCGTGGTTGACGGCGACCGGCAGGTCGGGACCTCGCCGCCACGTCCGCTTGCTCGGCGAGTACACGTCGACACGGGACGACGATCGACCGTCCGCGAAATATCCGCCGACAACGAAGATCTCGCCGTGCACCGCCGCTCCCGCGACCTCCGTCCTCGGAAGCGGTAGCGGCGGGCCGCTTGACCACGTTCCCGCGAGCATTCCCGCCGCCGTCAGCAGCTCGGCCAGCATCGCCGAGTCAGTCTACGAACAGCGTCAATCCGTCCACGTGGCGAACGACGACGTTCTCGCCGGGAACGAGCGGGTCTTCGGACCGTGCTTCCCAGAGCTCCCCCGCGATGCGCACCTGCGTCGGCGTGACGACAACCGCGTGCCGGCCGACGAACGCCTCGGCGCCGGTTGCTGCGCGCCGCCGACGCGACCAGCGCATGAGCACGACGGACTCTGCAATGTCAAGCAGGCCGCCAACGACGACCACGATCAGGCCCCACGGCCACGGAACGACGAAGATCGCCAGGAGGATCGCTCCCAGCAGGAGCATCGCGAGGTACTACGAGGCGGGCGTGCCGCCGGCAGGTACGTAGTCGACGAGTTCGAGATAGACCATCTCGGCGGCGTCGCCGTTTCTCGGCCCCAGCCGGACTATCCGCGTGTAGCCCCCGGGACGGTCTGCGAAGCGAGGAGCAACGTCGGCGAAGAGCTGGTGCACGACGTCCTGTGAGCGCAGCTCGGCAAGCGCGAGCCTCCGTGCGTGGAGGTCGCCGCGCTTGCCGAGCGTGATCATCTGCTCCGCGAACGGCTTGACGGCCTTGGCCTTCGCCTCGGTCGTCCTGATGCGGCCGTGCTCGATGAGCGCGCCCGCGAGGTTCGAGTAGAGCGCCTTTCGGTGCGCCGAGTCGCGCCCCAGCTTCTTGCCGGCTCGGCGGTGGCGCATTAGTGGTCCTGCCGATCGCGCTCGTGGATGCCGCGGTCGCGAGCACCAAGCGAGACAAGGACGCAGGGAGCGCTCGGGCTGGACTGCCCGAGCGCGACTGAGGACGCAGGATCGCGCAGCGTGATCGCGGGCGCGGCGCCGCGAAGTGCGGTCGGTAGGGCCACTAGCTGAGGGCGTTCCCTTCGTCGCCGCGGAGCGTCAGGCCGTGAGCGGCCAGCGTCTCCTTCACCTCTTCGACGGACTTCTTCCCGAAGTTCGGGATCGCTGCGAGCTCGTTCTCGGTCTTGACGACGAGATCGCCGATCGTCTCGATGCCGACGCGCTTGAGGCAGTTGTACGAGCGGACGCCGAGCTCGAGCTCCTCGATCGGGAAGTTCTCCATCCCGTGCGCGAGCGGCACCTCGGGCTGAGCGCCGTCACCGGCGGCCGCAGCCTCGCCGAAGCCCTCGATGCGGTCGAGGTCGGTGAAGATGGCGAGCTGCTTGATCAGGATCTCCGACGCCTGCGCGATCGCGTCCTTCGGGCTCAGCGAGCCGTCGGTCGTCACGTCGAGCCGCAGCTTGTCGTAGTCGGTGCGCTGACCGACACGGGCCGCCTCGACGTCGTACGAGACGCGACGCACCGGCGAGAAGATCGAGTCGATCGGGATAACGCCGATCGTGTGCTCCGGCCCACGGTTGAACTCGGCGGGCACGTAGCCACGCCCGCGGCCGATCGTGAGCGTCATCTCGAGCTTGCCCTTGTCCGACAGGTGTGCGAGCTCGAGGTCGGGGTTCAAGATCTCCAGGTCCGCGGGCGCCTCGATGTCGGACGCCGTCACCGTTCCCGCGCCGCGCTTCGCGACGTGGACCTCGATCTCGGGCGACTCGCCGTGCAGGCGGCAGACGAGGTTCTTGAGGTTGAG
>JBKPMS010000141.1:0-16545 GCA_046732275.1 Actinomycetota bacterium
TGCGCCCCCGGCACGCTGTCTTTGGGCGCGACGGGTACCTATGCCGTATCGGAGGGCCGACCTGCCTCGTCCGCGCTTGCACGGTTCACCACGTCTACCCGTCCAGCACCCATCCGCACTTGTTCTGGTCGAGCGAGAACCTGATCAGCGCCTGCACCCGCTGCAACTACTCGGCTGGGGCCCGGATCGCCGCCGCCAACCGTCGCAGCAAGGTCGAACGGCTCGAGGAGATCATCGTCGAGCAGGACCAGCAGATTCAGGAGCTGATCGAGCGGCTGCAGCAGTACGAAAGCGATCGTCCCGAACCTGCGATTCGGCGGGATCCGCGAAAGCCAGCGATCTACTAGAGGCTTGATGTGAAAGTGGGCGGCCCTTGACTTGACTCGGTGCCGGTGGGAGGGTCGCACGAACGGGGGGCTGAGGTCGCAGTTCAATCGAGGAGGGAGCGAGATGAAGCGACTCAGACCATTCCTAGCAGCGCTTGCGTGCGTGTCCGCGGTAGCAGCCACGACCGTGGCGGTTGCGCACGCCGATCCGGCGAACTTCGGGACGGTGACGTGGACGTTTACCAACTGCACCGGACCCGCGGGAACGCCGACGACGTTCGACGCAGTGAGACAGGAGTTCACTACCCCGACTGACGCGATTGTCGGGATGCCCGCGCTCTTCCTGTTGACTAGCGGGACCGAACTCTTCCAGGTCTACCAGTTCACCAACCTGGACACGGGCGCCAGCGGCACCGCCAACGGCTTCACACAGAACGGCCTGCTGTTGGTCACCTGCACCACGACCAGTCCGGTGACGGGGACTCACTACCTCTTCACGGGATTCTTGACGCCGGTTGGCGTTCACTAGCGGCGCCCACCCGCGAATCCCTAACAGGGGCGGCGGCCCAGGCCGCCCCTGTTCTTCAATCGCCGCGTCTATTTCACATCAAGCCTCTAGCGCGATCGCGCTTTGTCGCCTGGGACGGACGCGAATCGTCCCCGGAGGGGGAAAAACGGCTAGAGGGGCGAGGGGTCTGGCGGCGCCCCTCCAAAAAAACCGGGTGGTGCCAGGGATCGGTAACGATTTTATCCGGCAGGCTCGGCGGGGCTCGGCGGCATATGTTTTGGCCTTCGCCGTCTCGAGATCCGCGTTGAGGTTTAGCCCATTTCTGTGTGGGCACTGTGGGGGTAGGCATTGAGAGAAGACGGCTTTTGGTAGTCGTCCGGCCAGTACTCGCGGTTGCTTCTTTTTATTTGCTCGTTCCTTCCGGACGGCCAGAAGGGCCGTTCGGGGTCTAGTTGCACGGAAGGAGAGCATCATGGCCTCAGTAGAGACAGAGGATCGCGGGCGTATGAGCGCATCGCGCCGCCTCACGCACTACGTAACGCGCGACGAGACGAAGTCGTCGTTCAAGACATCGGAGCTGCTGACGATGGTTGGAGCCGTCGCGGCGATCTTGATCGCCTCGGCAGTCGCAGACAACTTCGACGCGCCGCGTGCTTGGACGCTAGTTGCCATCGTCGCGTCCGCGTACATGGTCGCACGTGGCCTTGCCAAGTCCGGCAGTCGTCACCTCGAGGGCGATAGCTAGAAGAAGCGGCCGAGCCGGAAGCGGTCGGGGCGTTCGTTGCCCCCGGCGCCTCGGCCTCACCAACGAGTGTTAGGGGATCCGGATGAGAGAACGGACGGCACAACCCGAGCGCAACGACGGGAAACCGATCGAGCGAGAAGACGGCAAGTCTGTCGGTTCGTCGTCAGCGGAGCAGGCGAAGCAGCGGGAAGCCGAGATGGAAGAAAGCGGCGAGGAGAACGCCGCCTAGGACAAGTCACGCAGCTTGGTAGCACGAAAGGCGCTAATGGCAAGCGCCGCTTCCTAACCACAAGAAACGAATGCCAGGGGGTCTCACTGTGCGCATACTCGCGATAGGACTCGGAATAGCTGTGATCGTGTTCGCGCTGACGGCGGGTCACGTTCTCTTTCTGCCGCTTTTGTTCCTGCCGCTTGGACTGTTCTCGCTTGGGCGCCGCCGACGACGGCAGCCGGGCCCGCTTGCTCGCCGCGACACGGGTTGGTTGCGGTGATGTGGTTGTTTCGGCGAGGTCTGTTTCGCCCCTTCGGGCCTCTCTGGCTCGCTTTCGCTGCATATCGCTACTGGCGACGGCTCCCAGCAAAGCGACAAGAAGAGATCGGGAGGCGAGCACGCGCTCTCGGCGCGAGAATCTGATCCAACGACCCGACGCCGCCGGAGATCTGAGTTCTCGCGGCCTCGTATCAGCGAACGGAGATGACGCTGCCCCGGTAGGGCGCCGAGTATCGAAGCGGCCCCGGTGGCCGCGACCACTGACCTTCCTCGAGCAGCTGCGGCATCGCCCGCGGATCGATCCGCTGCCCGATGATCTTGCTGTCGCGTGCGTGCCGGATCCCGATCGGGCCGTCGAGACTGGCCGAGGACGAGGCACGCTCGAGGAGCTCGCGACGGAGCGGCTCGCGGATCCTCAGCGGACGCCTCGCCGAGGAGGCGGCGACGGTGGGGTCTGCGGGCTTCCCCACGTGCGAGCGAGTGTGGCGAAGTCGGTCGACTGCATCGCCCGCTCGATGAGAACCGCGGCGAGGTAGAAGACGAGCGCTCCGAGGAGGCACAGGACGGCCCAGCCGAAGTTGAGCGCGATCCAGACCACGACGAAGGCGAAGCCGAGCACAGCGGCGAATTGCTTGGAGGACATGGTCAATTGAGCTCCCTTCGGTGTTGTCTGTCGAAGCCGGTGAGCGTGACGTTGACCGGCAGGGTGGGGAGGTCGTGACGGGCAAGCGCCTCGCGCACGCGCCGATCGACGTCGCGGAGCGTCTCGGCCAGCTCAGCTCCTCGTCGGACATGCACATTGATAGCGACCCCATCGACCTCGTAGCGACCTGCGGCCTCGCTCACCACCGGATGCTCGCGCGCTGCCGCCTCAGCCGCGCGCTCGACCGCGCGCGGCTCGACGATGAGCGTCCCGCGTTCGTCGTCGCCGAGCCGGAGTTCGCTGCGCGCGAGGTAGGGCCGAGGAATCTGCTTCCACGCCAGAAAACCGAACACTAGGAAAGCTGCCAGTCCGGCAAGGCCGGCGATCAGCCTGACCCGCGTGCTGATCTCGCTCGGCTCCAGGCCGGCGAAGTAGCTGTAGGCGGTTCGGTAGCCGCTGATGTCGTTGACGAAGTTCGGCGAGGACTTCAATGCGAGCAGCACGACCATCAGGCCGTACCAGATCAACCCAAGTCCGATCAGGGTCAGCAAGAGATTGCCGGTGAGGGCCGCCGCCGAGTCGTGGGTGCGGATCCGCTGGCGAAACACCTATTCCACCCTTGCCTTTCCTTCGCCACGGCGGGCACGGACCCGAAGCTTGAGCGAGAAGGCATCCGCGAGCGGTGCGACCGCCGTCGAGGCCCGCTGCTCGATCTCTGGAGAGGAGTACGCGCGCGAGTGGTAGGCGGCGACGCTCAGCCGTCCGCCCCGGCCGACACGTCGGGGTCGCAGTCGGGACCGCTGATCGGTGACGCCGCGCACCTGCTCGACGAGGGCGCCGGCGATTTGCGCGAGTGGGCGCCGTCGGGCGGCCAGGCGTGCGTCTCCGTTCTGTTCGAGCACGAGGAGCCGCTCGCGCCGCGGCGCGAGCGCGCCGACGAGCAGTAGCAGGCCGAGTCCGATCGCTGCCGCGCCTCCGCCCACGGAGACCCAGGCCGCGGGCCCGTCGGCCTCCAGGTGGGAGAGGAAATCGTCGACGAGTTCGCGGAGCTGCGGGAGCTGGAAGTGACGCGCGAGCGTCGGCAGGCTCAGCGCGCGTGCGTCGCCCTGGATCGAGAAAATCGCCGTCGCGAGGCCGAGCAGCGCGAGCGCGAGCAGGAGCAGGAGCGCGATCAAGCGGCCGATCGCTCGCAGGATGAGCACCATCAGACCGCTCCTCCAGGCAGCTCGGCGAGGTCCTCGAACACGATGTCGATCGGACCCAGCGCGCGCCCGAGCCCCGCGCGAGCAGCTCCGCGCTCGATCCGTGCCCGGATCCGAGCCGCGAGCGGTTCGAGCGGAACGACGCGAGCAACGAGGTGCAACGTCACGGTGTATCGACCGTCCGAGAGCGCCGCTGCGGTCACGCCGGCGAGCCGCTCGCCCCCGTCGAGCGTGATCCTCGTGCCGCGCGGGCCCGCATCCGCGCGCACCACGCCGTCGATTGCGAGCGCATGTGTGAGCGCGAGTCGCGCGAGCTCCACCCGCTCGGACGCGGCAGGGGCCAACCGCGTCGCCCCCGCCGCTTGCTTCGACATTCCTTCGACCACCGAGCGCTACTCGACGCGCGCCGGCTCGGCGGGCGCTTCGTCGCCCGGGAAGTAGAGGTCGTTGACGCTCACGTTGACCTCGGTGACCGTCAGGCCGCAGATGCCCTCGATCCGCTTGATGATGTTCTCGCGCACGCGATTCGAGACCTGCGGGATCGACTCGCCGTACTCGATCACGAGCGTCAGGTCGACCGCCGCCTCCCGCTCGCCGACCTCGACCGAGACGCCTTGCGTGCGCTCATCGCCAATGCCTACGCGCTGGGTGACGGCGCCGACAGCGCGCGCCGTGCCGCCGCCGAGCGCGTAAACGCCGGGCACCTCGTGGGCGGCGATACTGGCCACCTTGGTGACGACGAGGTCGGCGATCGTCGTCGTGCCGTGCTCACTCTGCAGCGCCGAGGCCGCTCCTGTCGTCGCGCGACCACGCGTCGCCCGACTGGAAGCTGTTGTCTCTTCTGCCATCGTTCCTCCTCGTTGAGCTGTGTTCGCCTACACCTGGTTAGAACCGGCGCGGAGCCGAAAGTTCCGTGACCCAGGAACGAGAAGCCGGCGCCGCCCCAGCAAGCTCCGAGCTCGGTGAGAGCCGAATGTCCTCGACGAGGACATTGACCTCGAGGGGGACGAGGCCTGTGAGCTGAGTGATCCGCTCCACGATCTTCCTGCGGAGCGCTCCCATCAGACTCGGGATGTGGACCCCGTAGTCGACCGTCACTCTCACCCCGACGACGACTCCCCGCTCGGACAGAGCGACCTCGATCCAGCTGGTCGCGCCGCCGAAGAACCGACCGCGCGCCGTCTCAGTTGCGCCGACCGCGGGCTCGACGGAGGGCAGCTCGCGCAAGGACAGCGCGACGATCTTCGCGAGCACGGAATCAGCGATCCTCGTGCTGCCCCGCTCCTGCTTGAGAAGCGCGTGTCCGACGAGCTGAGGGACGACCTCCTCGAGCGGGACCGGCAGCGAGCGCAGCAGGCTCTGCGCCCGCATGCGGCGCATCACCGCCTGCACGATCCGATATGGAGCCGTCACCTGCTCGCGCGCCAATTCGCGCACCCGGCCCCAGACCTCCTCCAGCTCGCCTAGCGCCTCCTGGCAGTGCGAGCAACTCGCCTGATGCTCGGCATCCGCAGGCGCGAGCTCGTCGGCAACCTGCTCGATCAGGGCAGCGAGTCGAGTACCGCAGGGAAGCCTTCCACCGGCGCGGACGTTCATCGCCACTGCCTCATAGCAACAACCAGCGCGAGGCGGGCACGGTGGATCCGTCCCTTCACCGCCGACACGGTCACCTCGAGCACACACGCGATCTCCTCGTACGAGAGGCCTTCGAGCTCGCGCAGCACCAGCGGTGCGCGTTGCTCCGGCGGCAGGCCACCGAGCGCCACCTGCAGCGCCTTCAGCTCCGCACGTGCCTCGACCACCTCGGTCAAACGCAAAGCACGCGCCTCGTATCGCTCCTCGAGTGGCTCCGCCCGCCGCGAACGCAGCATGTTCAGACACCTGTAAATCACGATCTGGACAAGCCAGGTGGGAAAGGAGCTCTCGGCGCGAAAACCCGGCAGCGCACACCAGCACTGCAGAAAGGCATCCTGCGCGGCATCCTCGGCATCGGCAGGACTCGCGAGCATGCGCACCGCGACGCGGTAAACCTGCGTACGGTGACGGCGCACCAGCTCCTCAAAGGCATAAAGATCGCCCAGCTGCGCCGCGCGAACAAGGTGCACGTCGTCCGTCTTCAGAACCATCGGAACCCTCAGTGGGCGGCGGGAGACAAGAGGCCCGACCCTACCCTCAGAGAGCTCGGCCAGCCCCCCGTTGCCCAGCATCTGTCCTCTTCGCGGAGACGGCAGACCGTCCCCTCGAGCTCGGCGCCCATCTGCGCCGGACACGATCGTCCACCTTCGGTCATCAGCCGCGCCGGCGGCAGCCAAGTCCCAGGGCGTGGAGTACGAGCGTCCGGGCAGTAGCTCGGTCGCCGGCTCGCCTGCTCCTCGATGAAGCGAGCGGGACGGCTGATCTGGCTCGCAACCCAACGCGCCAAAACGACATGGCGAACTTGTTACAACTGTGTCGGTCCCAAAAACTCGTTTCGCGGTTCCGAGCTTGCTTCGGCTTGGTGGGGACGACGCTAGGTCGGCCCCATGTTTGATGGTCTGGTGCCCCGCAGTCGTGCATCGCTGCTGCCGGGAAGCCTGAGGTGGTCGGCCCGTAGTGTCCGCGCATGCGTACTCAACGTTTGCTGCTTGAGAGCTTCGCCTCGCGTATTGGCTGTTGCGCCGCCTGCTGGAGCTGCTTTTGTCGCTCGCTCGGAGCAACGAAGGAGATCGAGATCGTCCTGGCAGCTGCGGCCCGGCTGAACGCACGGTTTGGCTGCGCTCAGCCAGGTCCTACCACGCGTGCGTTCGTTGCTGGTCGAGCCGGCGACGCTGCGGGCCCCCGCGGCGGCCTTGGATCCACCCAGCAGCGCACATCCGGCCGCGGATTTGGGTAGACAGCTACCACCATGACCTGGTAGGTCAAATCCCCCGCGGAGGTCACGGACGGCACCGCACGATGAACGCGCAGACGTGCGCCAATAGTTCGGACCAGCCCTGCGCGTTGACTTTGGCTCTGTCGGACTCACTACGTCTGACGAGAGGACGGCTCAGGCGAGAGCACGCTGGCGCGGGCGACAAATCTCGCTTCTCTGCCTCCGATCCTTCGAGCCAAAGCACGGTGACGGACGACCGACTAAGCGCGGACAGCCTCGCGCCTTCCGCAGTCTCCAACTGGCTCGGCGCACGGTCGCCCGAGGCGGACGAGGGGCGCAGCAGTCGCTTTAGATGATCGGCGCGCGCCTTAGACAGCCCGGCCTCGGCCGCCGACGAACCAGACGACCACCAGCACGATCAGCAGGAGCAGCAGCCATGTTGGCAGTCCTCCGAGAAGCACGACAAGCAGCCAGATGATGGCGATCAGAACGAGAATTCCGATGAGTGTCATGCTGTGGATCTTCCCAGGAGAGATAACCGCAATCGTCCAGGCGTCACTAACGCGCTCGCTTGCTAACCGCGCGCTGTCTCGACAAGCGTCGTTCCGGAGGCCAGCAAACCACGTCCGAGCCTGGACGCTGGTGACGATCATCGGCACCGGCTACATCGTCAGCCGCGGGATCGCCAAAGCAGGCGCCGAGCGCTGGTCACGGGGCCGGCGGCTGCGCTAACGGCGCACGTCGCGGGCTGACCCCGACCTCGTCAGCCCACCGCCGCAGTGCAAATAGCTAAGGAGAGATGAAGTGGCCGAAACAACGCTCCACTCGCACGCGGACGACGATGACAGCGATCACCGTCAAGAAGCGAACGAGTCTTCTACCTCATCCGCAGAGCAGGCCAAGAGGCGCGAACGAGAGATGGAGGAGAGCGGCGACGAAAACGCAGGATGAGAACGCGCAGCCGTCGTCAAGTGCGCATTACACGCTCAAACGTTTCGGCGCGCGGGGGATCCGGAAAATCTCTGCGCATCACTGACCTATCTGATGATCCGAAGGTAGACGCGCTGATTCGGCTGCAAGTCGCGTGCCGGCTCGCGCTTGACGCGCTCCCCAGCCTGCCCGAGGACACGCAAGGGGCGCTACGGGAACCGGTGCAGAAGCTCTGCTCCGTGACCGAGAAACAACTCGACGAGCTCCGTCCCGGCTGGTCGCGCGAGGAAGCAGGTTCGTCGCCGGCCGGGCCTACCCGAGAGATCCGGGACAGCAATGGCGGCAGCGCTGGCGAAAGCTAGTCGCCGTGAAATTCGCGTTCAGCGCATGCTGGGCAGTAGACGACAACCTCGTCTGACGACAGATACGCACGCGCCAGCGATCTCCGTCGTCGTGCAGCAAGAGCCGCTCGCGCTGCTCGCACTGAAGGATGAGGTCGACCTGTTCGGCGCCCACGGCCCAGACTCTACGAGGCCGCGACGAGCTCCCGCGGGGTCCGGGCGGCAAGCTCGGAAAGCGGTCCGCCCAGGGCGCAGGCCGCTGCAAGCACAAGGACGGACTCGGAAGCACCCATCCCCGGCGTCTCGCTGACGAAACGCGAGTGCCGGGCGCACGGCCATTTTCGACCACCGCTCATCTCCGATCTCGGCCGCATATTCAACGACCGACGCCCCGTCGCATACGAACGCCAGGTTCCTCCTCGACCGCTCAACGACCCCGCCGTGATCCTCGATCGCGCCCCACGGACACACAGCCCTGGCGCTCCAGCGAGCTGAAGCGCAAGCGCTGGAGCGGCTGCTCGACAACGAGCGTTTCCTAACCATTGCGCTCGCAGGCTGAACGGAGCGCTCGTCGAATCGACACAAGCGAATACCTGGCGCGGCTGCTGGGCGACCAGCGCCCGCGTCTGTGTCCAGAGGGCTGTAGTCAGCCGACGCGCACGACAAAGAATGTGATCGCGACGTATTGACATGCGACCGCGACGATCGTCAATGCATGGAAGAGCTCGTGGTAGCCGAACACGGCCGGTACTGGATCCGGGCGGCGCCGCGCGTAGATGACGCCGCCGGCCGTGTAGGCCAGCCCTCCGACGACGAGCAGAATCACCGCGGCCGGATTCAGACGTGCGACAAGTTGCGGCAGCGCGACAACAGCGATCCAACCGAGCGCGATACCGATTGCGGCCGCCAGCCATTTCGGCGCTTCGACCCAGATGAACTTGAGCACGATCGCTGCGAGAGCGCCGCTCCAGACGATTGCAAGGATCGTCGGACGCCATGCGCCGCGCAGCACGAGCAGTGAAACCGGCGTGTACGTCCCGGCGATCAACAAGTAGACGCCGGCGTGATCGGCGCGCCGCATCAAGCGCCGCGGCTTCGGCGTCCACGTCACTCGGTGATAGAGGGCACTCGTCCCGAAGCACGTAACCACCGACCCAGCGAAAACTGCAGCGGCCAGCCGTCTGCCCGCCCCATCGGCCTCGACGACCACCCACGGCGCGACCACGAGCGCCACCAAAAACGCGGCCTGATGCAGAACACCCCGAAGAAGCGGCTTAGCGGTTGGCGGCGATTGGATACGAGCGGCCATCGCCGACACGATAACGCCGACTCCCAGCCGGGACTGCCTTCAGCAAGGCGACGCTCACACGCGACCGCCCGATCGCGCGGCGAACGAGAGTGGGCTTGAGCTCAACTGGCCCTGCGACCAGAACTCTCTGGCCTGAGCCCCGGGACACCCCTGCCTGGGCTTTGCATCTGCGACGGCTTGCCACGGGTTTGAAAGAACCGGGGCTCCATACGGCTTGGCGTTAGTTGTCTAGATTGGAAACGGAAGCTCGAGCGGCGACCGCAGCCTGTGGGTGCCGAAAAAATTCCGTTTCGCCTGCATGAGGCTGCCGTTACGCGATGAGGCCGGTCCCGAACTCAGTCGAGCCGCTCGGCTCGGCTCCGGGCTGAGAGTTGCGACTTGCCGGGTGAGCGTCTCAGCAGCCGGCCGCTCCATTCTGAAACGAGTTCTTAGCGCGACCAAACCTTGACCGCCAGGCCAGACCACAGGTAAGGCTCCATCTTTGTTGTCTTGTCTGACGACAAACTCATCTGCTTCCACCAGATCCAGCCTCGCGTCTTTAGGGGACCAATTGCCGAACGCTGGCCGAGATGAGCGCCACGGGCCTTGTCAGCCGCGAGCGCAGGCGATGATCGCAGCCCTGTTCTTGGCATCGCGCACCGCGTAGCGCACAAATACGCGTTCGCCACGAACTCCGTGCGAAATCGAAGCGGGCGGGCCGAACTGACGAATCCCGGCGTTGTATCGCCGATTCTCGGTTTCCGCTCGTCGGGCTTCACGGTCTGTGAGGTAGACAACAGCGCCGACCACCGCGCGTGAAGAGAGAAAGACCATGTTGCGCGGCCACGTGCGGCCATCGTCCCTTCGCCCGTGAAAACCAGCGTGCCGGAGACAGCTAAAAAGCGCGTCGTAACGTTTCTCGGCCTTCTCGCTGTTCGAAGTCCCGCAGCCGGCGACCAGGAACACAACGCAGACAGCGACCATGCTCGACCTGCTCATACACCCCAGCTACCCCGACATCATGATCATGACGCTCTGGCGGCATTCGGGACGCCCTCCGCCTCGACCGCCGAAGGGGTTGCACCCCGGCCCTAGTCGGTCGGCAACCAGCCGTCATTCGTCGCGTAGTACGTCACCGCCGCCACCTGATCGTCCAGCGAGGGCGTCTGTCCCGGTCGCCATCGTCGCCACACATCGACTGCCTCTCGTGCGAGGGCGACTTCGAGCAGGTAGCTCAACCCGGACTCCGGCGGCGCACCATCGTCGCGCTCCGCCGCGACGGCGGCACGCGCTGCCGGGTCGTCTTGCGCGACTGGGATCCATTGGTCTCGCCGCCGCAGCGCTGGCTCGTGACTCTTTCCCGAGAGCTTGAGGGACTAGCTAGCCAGATCTCTCCCTAGGCATCCATCGGTTTTCGATGGTTTCCCTGGTGTTAGCAGAGCCGGGGAAAGCCGCATCGATAACTGAGCGATGCGGCGCGTCCCCCACATGCGCGGCGCCACTGGGCTCCGCCACAGGCGCGCGCCGCTCGACGTCGGCAGGCTCAGCTTCTTCGCCCGCCAAGTGGTGTGCGCCCAGCTGGGCAGCCAGCTCGTAACGTCGCGCGTGCAGATGCCAGCGGACTCGTCCGTCTAGCCCCGACACGGCCCGTCCGGCATGGCCCGGCAGTGACGCACCGGGCACACGCCTGCGAGCGCTTCGTGGCGCCCTCGTCCTCTAAAGGTCGGGGCGATTTCCGACTGTGCATTCACGCGAAGTTTCGTCGTGGCGGTGGCCACCGGCACGGTGACGCGCGAATGATCTTGTCGCATGATGGGCCTGGCGATGCCCGATCTTCCCGACGGAATTGTCACGTTTCTCTTTACCGACATCGAGGGGTCGACCCGTCTTCTGGAGGATGTCGGCGCCGAGGCGTATGCGGAGGCGCTCGCTGAGCACCGGCAGGTTGTGAGAGCGGCGTGTACGCGTCGCGGCGGCGTCGAGGTCGACACTCAGGGCGATGCGTTCTTCGTCGCCTTCGCAGAGGCGCGGGCCGCCATCGAGGCCGCACGAGCGATCACGGAGGATCTTGCTTCAGGACCGATCCGGGTGCGGATAGGTCTGCACACAGGGTCGCCGCTGGTGACGGAGGAGGGATACGTCGGTGCGGATGTTCACCGAGCTGCCCGCATCGCGGCCGCAGCGCATGGCGGGCAAGTCGTCGTGTCGCCGGTGACAGCCGAGCTCGCTGGCAAGTCGTTTTCGCTCACCCCGCTCGGAGGGCACCGTTTGAAGGACTTCGATCAGGCGGTCTCGCTCTTCCAGCTCGGCGAGGACACCTTCCCACCTCTCAAGACGATCGCCAACACAAATCTGCCGACCCCTGCGGCGAGCCTCATCGGTAGGTCAGGCGAGCTGATCGCCGCCGATCGCATACTTCGGACGACGCGCCTCCTGACGGTGACAGGACCTGGGGGCGCCGGGAAGACGAGGTTCGCACTCGAGCTCGCGCGTCGAGCGCGAGAGGAACGCTTCTCCGAGTACCGGGACGGCGTCTTTTGGGTACCGCTTGCAACGCTTCGAGATCCAGCTCTCGTCCTCGACACGATCGCACAGGCGATCGGCGCCCGGAATGGGCTTCACGAACACGTTGCAGCCAAGCAGATGCTCCTGCTGCTCGACAACTTCGAGCAGGTCGTCCCGGCGGCGGGCGATCTCTCGACCCTCCTGGAGGCGTGCCCCAAGCTCACCACGCTCGTAACGAGCAGAGAGTTGCTCCGCGTCCGAGGCGAGATCGACTACGAGCTCCCGCCGCTCGCCGACGACGACGGCGTATCGCTCTTCTGCGAACGCGCGCAGCTGACAGAGAACGATGACGTCCGCGAGCTCTGTCGGCGCCTCGACGGTCTGCCGCTCGCGATTGAACTAGCCGCCTCCCGGGCGAGGATGTTCTCGGCCGCCGAGGTGCTCGTCCGGCTTTCAGAGCGGCTCGATTTCCTCAAGGGCGGCCGCGACGCGGATCCGCGACAGCAGACGCTTCGCGCCACGATCGAGTGGAGCTACGAATTGCTGTCTCAAGAAGAGCGGCAGCTGTTCCGTCGTCTGGCCGTCTTCGCCGGGAGTTGGACCCTCGACGGTGCGATCGTGACCACCGACGCCGATCCCGACACGGTCCAGTCGCTCTTTGACAAGAGCCTCATACGTCGAGGCGAGGACGGCCGTTTCTTCATGCTCGAAACGATCCGTGAGTACGCGCGTGAGCAGCTGGAGAAATCGGCAGAAGTCGTGGAGATGTGGCGCCGGCACGGGCAGTTCATGCTTGATCTGGCCCGCGACGCGCTGGAATTGCACGACCGAGCGAGCGCGGCACGGCAACTCGAGGCGGACCGAGACAACCTGCGCGTGGCGATGAGATGGGCACTCGATGCAGGAGAGTCGACGACCAGCCTCGTACTAGCGACGGCCTACTCACGTCTGTGTGTAGTTCGAGGCCCCTTCGGCGAAGGACGATCATGGCTCGACGCCGCCCTCACGGCCGACTGCGGGGAAGAGACACCGAGAGAACGGATGGCGGCCTTGATCGCCGGGGCTACGCTTGCCGAGCGGCAACGAGATTTGGAACGAGCTCGGGAGCTTGCGGAAGCAGCCCTGAGCTTGGCGACGCGGATCGGCGATTCCACGAGTGTCGGCGTGGCCCTCGAGATCCTGGGCATTGTTTCCGGCGTCGGAGGCGACTACGAAGAAGCAGAGTCGCTGATGCGCGAAGCTCTCGCCGTCTTCTCGCGCAACGGCGATGAGCGCAACGTGAGAGAAATGCTGGCGATGCTGGGATGGGCCGCGCTGGCACGGCGCGATTACCCCCAGGCTCGATCGGTGATCGGGGAGGCGCTCGAACTCTCGCGCCAAGCGCACGATTCGCGTGGCGTGTTCTACGGCACAGGCAATCTCGGGCACGTCGCGGCTCGCGAGGGCCGTTTTGCGGAAGCCCTGCAACTGTTTCGAGAAGCTCTGCTGATCGGTCAGCAGCAAGATCTGCAATCCGAAGCCGACACGTTGGAAGAGGTCGCCGCCGTCGCTGCGGCGCAGCTCCGCTGCGAGCAGGCCGCAGTCATGCTCGGCGGAGCTGACGCGCTCCGCGAAGGAACCGGAGCCAAGCAGGAACTCGTTGGACAAGCGCTTCGCGAGGAAACATTGTCCATCCTTCGCGGCAACCTCGAGGCAGATCGGTTGGCCGCCGCCCTCGAACGAGGGCAGGCAATGACGCTGGAGCAATCCGTGGCGTACGCGGTTCAGTTCATCGACGCGACGTGATCCCGCGCGTGCGTCGACCACCGATCCCCGCGAGAGCCTCATCGACGAGGCGTTCGCAAGACCGAGGATTCCTGCTCACACCAACACGGGTGTTGCGGGTCCCGTGACTCCTCGCACAACAGAGGGTCTTTGCCGAGAGTGGGCGGTTTATAGAGAGACCGTCAGACGAACAAGGGCTCTCGTCGTTGGTTGATAGCGGACTCGCGCTCCATCTCGTAACGCCAGTAATCCCGGTTCTTGACCTTGACCCAACCCCGATAGCCCGGGCGGTAGCGACCACTCTTGTGCTTCGTCACGATCCCTTCTAGCTCGTGAGTGCACACGGCCTCGAATAGAGCATGGCCATCATCGAACGTCTCCGGTGTCTGCCAGTGGATGCCGTTGAGTTTGAGCGCTTCGAGTTGCCGCCGGCGCTCCGTGTAGGGCGCGTTCATCAGGCTGTGACCATCGAGGCTCAATACATCGAAGACAACGTAGGTCACGGCGATGCCGCGGCGTTTCATGAGCATCCGTTCACACACCAGCGGAAAGTCAGGGGCGCCGGCCGCATCGAACGCGACTAGCTCGCCGTCGAACGTGCCGAAAAGCGGGAACGTCGCCAGCTCGGGAACGAGGTTCATGTCCCAGCCTCGGCGGCTCCTGAGCCGCAGTCCGTTCTCTGTGCTTAGGAGCCCACGGAACCCGTCCCCACTTGAGTTCGTAGGCGTAGTCGCCGCTCGTCGGCAACCTGCCAGAGCGAGCGAGCATGGGTTAAGGGAGCGGCGCCGCAGGAGCCACGGCCGGAGACTAGTTTGTGGCGCCAGCAAGTGTGAAGATCTCGCCGTGAACGTCTGGTCGAACGACTGGAGCGAAGACCAGGCGGAAGGACGAAAGCGGCGTGTTGCCGACGGGAACACGCTGGGAGCGACGCTGTATGAGCTTTCGAAGCGCGGCGGCGTTGCCTACCACTTCCATCACGGCAGCGAGGAGCTGTTGATCGTGCTCAGCGGCCATTTGACCCTTCGCACGCCGGACGGGACACGGAAGCTGGAAGCTGGCGATGTCGTTCACTTCCCGATAGGTCCACAGGGCGCCCACGGGATCACACATGAAGCAGACGAGCCTGCCCGCTACCTGATGATCTCGACGCGCGTCTCACCGGATGCGACGGAGTACCCCGATACGAGAAGGCTTGCCGTCTACGGCCGCACGAAGAACCAGTTCGGCGAGGAGCTATTCGATGTCCACGCCATCGAACCGCGCCGACCGGCGTCCGGAGAACACGAGTCACCCAGCTGATCTCGCGCGGCACATTGGCGGGCCACCCGTCCGACTACCTGCTTCTGGAGGGCCGGGCGGCGATCCGAATGCCATGGCTTCGTCCTGCAACCCCGCCCGTGCACGCGCTCGCCGAGCTTAGGCCGGCGAGACAACGTGCGCTAGACGCTCAAACGGACATGTCTTCGACGATCAGTTCCGTCGGCTCGTCAGTGTCGATGTTGCGGACGCCGATGACGCGTAGCGTCCTTTTGCCGAGCGGGATCGTGTCGCCCGGCTCGCATTTCGGGGCGACGGTCGTGAGCGACGGAGGGTCGGCAGGCGTGCCGTCCACGGTCACGAGTCTGAAGGTGCATGTCATCCGGTGTCCTCTCCTGGGGCCGGACGGCATGTCGAGGATATCGCGAGGATTGCGACGGGGAGGGCGAGCGCCGTCGCGATGAATCACCGGTCTCATTCGCGTCCCGCGAGTTGAGCCTTCACTTCTGCAAGGTCTGCCTCGATCCTGTGCAGCGTCTCACCCAGCTCCTCGGAGGTGCTGTCTTGCTCGACGAAGTACGAGGCGATCGTGGCGGTAAGCACGGAGATGAAGCCGATACCGACGAGCATGACGAACATGGCAACGATCCGTCCCGCAACCGAGGTCGGGAACACGTCTCCATAACCGACGGTCGTGACGGTCTCGACCGCCCACCAGATCCCGTCCCAAACGGAGTGAACGTCGCCCTTCTTGACAAGGGACTGGACCGCTCCGCTCACCACGACGACGAGAACGGTGAGCAGCCCGACGAGACAGAAGGCGTTGCCGCGCGTGACAAGCGCTCGCGTTGGACGAGGCGGGTCAGGATCGCGCCGAGTCGGAGGAGTCGGAGGAGTCGTGCGAGACGCGCCAGTCGGAGCGAGGAGAGGAAGCTGCCGAACCAGGGCACGGTCAGCACGACGATCGTGACGTCGAGCGAGTGCGCGCGCAGCGCAGCGGCCTTCCTCGGGGCGACGATAAGGATGAAGGCGAGTTCGAGTAGGAGGATTGCCCAGATCACCCAGTTCGCAACATCCGCGAACGTCTGCCAGCCCTGCGACTCCACGTCCGACTGGATGATCAGAACCGGAATGAGTGCCAACGTCGCGGCGATCACGACCGGCTCGAAGGCATGGCGAACGCGACCGTCGGGAGCGTGTCGCCACACAAGCGACCCATTCGTGGCTCTCATCGCCTTCCCTTGACCGTCTCCCGACGCGGCGTAAGATCGCCCCCGAGGTACTAGGAAAGGGACTGATGGGGTTCCGGGCGCGGAAGTCGATCAAGGTCGTGCCGGGTGTGCGCCTGAACCTGTCGAAGACAGGCGTCGGCATGAGCTTTGGCGGGGGTCCCTTCCGCTACAGCGTCCACTCGTCAGGGCGGGAAACCGTGTCCGCCCGGAGTGGCGTCCCGGGCATCTACTACCAGAAGAGCGTCAGCGGCAGCCGTGGCGCGTCTGCACCGGCTCCCGCTGTGCCGCCCCCTCCGCCGAAGCCGGGACTGTTTGCGCCGAAGGGGGAGAAGCAGCTCTTACAAAGCAATCCGCTCGCAGGACGTCGAGGCGATCAAGAGGGTGGGCGATGAACACTCCGACTTCCGCGTCCTCTCTCACGGCCTCGCCGGACTCATGATGCTCGGGGATGATCAGACAGAAC
>JBKPMS010000142.1:0-7763 GCA_046732275.1 Actinomycetota bacterium
TCCGAGAGGCCGCGGCAGGCCGGAACACGCTCATCGCCGTGACCGTCGCCGTCCTCGCGGGAGCAGTCATTCTCTTCCCCTCGCTCGCGCTGCTCTTCCGACTCGTGCTCGGCGGAGACCTCGGCCGTGGCGGCGGCGTGGTCGAGCAGCCGGCCCACGCGCGATCTCTGCTCAGCGCCGTCGTACCTGGGCTGCTGCCGCGGCTCGCGATCGCTTGCTTGGTGGCCGGGGTCGGCTTCCTCACCGTCGCCGACGCAGCTTGGGCGCATTCGCTCGGCGTCTTCTGCCTCTTCGCCTTCATCGTCGCCGCGTTCCCCGCGGCTCTCCCGCCCGATCTTGTGCCGGGCCGCATCGGGAACGGGGGTCAAGATCAAGGATGAGGTGATCAGGCGGTACCGGCCATCGCCGCCTTGGCCCGCTCCACCAACTCCTCGGGCGAAACGTCCTCGAGGTGGGTGGCGATCTCCCAGGTGTGCCCGAACGGGTCGGTCACGCTGCCGAACCGGTCGCCCCAGAACATGTCCTCGACCGGCGTTGTGACCGTGCCGCCCGCATCGACGACCTGCTGGACGGCGTCATCGACATCGTCGACGTAGACGTACAGGCCCCCGCTGGTCCCGCCGAGCTGCTTCGGCGGCTCGTACGGCGACTCGGGCAACGGGTCGGCGAGCATCAGTACCGAGTCACCGATCTCGAGCTCGGCGTGAGCGATCGTCCCGCCGGGTCCCGGCGTGCGCTGCCGCTCCTTTGCGCCGAAGGCCCGCTTGTAGAACTCGATCGCCTTCGCGGCGTCGTCGACAGCGAGGTGTGTGTTGAGGGTGTGGTACCCCTCGGGAATCGTCTTCGCGGACATCGTTCTCCCTCCGATCAGGGTCGTGTGCGAAGTGCCGTTCGATCGTAACCAGCGGCACGTTCGACTTCCTCCCGGATCGCAGCGAAGAAGAGCGCCGCGGAGGCCTCCCAGGTCGGTCGCGCCAGGGCGCGGCGCTTTGCCGCCGCGCCGAGCCTCGCTCGCGCATCCTGGTCGAATGCGAGCCGAAACAAAGCCTGCGTTAGAGCTTCCACGTCGCCGGGCTCCACGAGAAGTCCTTCGCGCCCATCCTCCGCCAGGTTCGGGAGGTTGCCCGCTCGCGGCCCGACGACGGGAAGGCCGAAAGCCATCGCCTCGCCCCAGACCGTCCCGTACGTCTCACGAGAAGCAGGAAGCACGAAGACGTCGGCCGCCCGGTAGAGACTCGCGACGTCGTCGCGGGCCAGGGGCCCGTGCACGACGACGCGGCCGGTGAGGTCGCCCTCCGCGAGGCGAGACCGCACGCGCGCCTCGTAACGTGTGTCGCCCGACTGCTCGCCGGCGAGGTGGAGGGTCCCCGCGTCGTCCGGAAGGCAAGCGAATGCCTCGAGGAGCTGGAGGATTCCTTTTTGCGGCAGCCAATTGGCGACGGTGAGGAAGGCGACCCGTCTCCCGTTGCGGAGGTCCTGCGCAGGACCTTCAGGAGGACGCCCGACGTCGCGCCCCGGAGGGACGACGCGAATGCGTGACCGCGCGAGCCCCGCTTCGACCAGTTGCTCCGCGAGCTGGTCGCTTGCCGCGATCAGAGCGTCCGCGCGCCGCAGCGCGAGCCTGTCGAGCGGAGCCTGGACGCTCGTGCGAGCGGCGCCATGGTCGATGCCGCCAGGCGGCTGATGCAGGACGGCAATCATAGGAATGTCGAGACGGCGTGTCGCGAGAGCCGGAGCGGCCAATGCAGCGGCGATCGAATCGAGAAGGACGGCGTTGGCCCGGAGCTGCTCGGACCGACGAAGCACTGCAGCGCCACGAAAAGCGGCGAGCGGGAACGGCCACTCGGGAAAGGACAGGAAGCGGATCTGCGCCTCATGTGTCGGTGCCGCCTCCGCCATCCGCAGGTGATAGAGATAGCCCCCGCTCAGACGGCCCGGATCGCCTAGCGTGATGAGCGGGAGAATGAGCTGCGGGCTTACTCGGAGCTCCCCGACAGCCGAGCGCGATAGCCGCCGAACGCAGTCGGCGATTCCCAGACGCGGATCGCGAGGCCCTCGCCGCCGGCGGCCCGAATTGCATCGGCGAGCCGCGCGTGAAACCACTGCGCAAGGATCTCGACCGTCACCGCGTCCGCCTCGGGGGGCCGGATCGAGTCGAGGTCCTTCCCGTCGAGCTCGGCGACGGCCTCTCGCAGCGCCGCCTCGACGACATCCAGGTCGCAGACCATCCCTCGGGCGTCGAGGGTCGCGCGCTCGACGACGAGCTCCACGCGGTAGTCGTGCGCGTGGAGATCGCCTTCGGGAGGGGGGAGCCAGGGCATTCGGTGCAGCGCCCGCAGGTCCGACGACGCGCCTACTTCGAAACCCGTCACGAATAAGCCAGGGCGACGTGGACGACGCCGTCGTCCCCGCGATCGAGTGCCGCGTAGCCTTCACGCATCTGCTCGAACGGCAACGTGTGCGAGGAGAGGACGGTGAGCGGCAGCTCCGCGAGCAGCGCTTGCGTCGCCTCGAGCCTCCGCCGCCGATCCCACCGCGCGGCTCGGTGACCGATCGTGGAGACCTGGCTGCTTCGGATCTCGAGGCGCCGACGGTGAAACTCCGCCCCGAGCGGGAGTGTGACTAGCTTCTCGCCGTACCAGGAGGCGACGATCGCGACGCCCTCGTTCGCGAGGAGCCCGAGGCTTTCGCCGAGCACTTCCGGATTCCCCGTCGCCTCGACGATGAAGTCCGCACCGCGATCCCTCGTCGCAGCGCGAACGGCGTCGCCGAGAACTTCCGGCGTCACCGCGTCGAGCCCACACGCCCGGGCCGCTTCGCGGCGCCACGGCTTTGGATCGCTTCCCAAGACGATTGCGCCGCTCCGCGTAAGGAGGACGGCCGTGAGGATCCCTACCGGGCCGAGGCCGACGACGGCCGCAACCTCGCCGTAGCGAATCCCGGCGTCAAGCGAGATCTGAAGGGCCGTCTCGACGAGGGGGAAAAGCGTCGCTTCACGCGGGTCGCACGCGCCGAGGCATACGACGTCGGCGGCCGAGGCGACGAAGCGGGTCTGGTGCGGGTGGAAGGCGAAAACGCGCTCTCCCTCAGTGAGGTCACTCCGTGAGGCCTCGACGATGCCCACGACGCTGTACCCGTAGGTGAACGGATACTCGAAGTTGCCCGGGAGTGCGCCGAGGTTCTCGTCCCTTGGAACCCTGGAGTCGAGCTCGCCTCGATACGCCAGCATCTCGGTGCCGCCGCTGATGCCCGAGAATTCGGCTCGGATGAGGACGTCGCCTGAACTGGGCTGCGGGACGGCGACGTCTGCAAGCTCAACCGAATACGGCGCGACGAACCGAACCACTCTGGCCTGCCTCTCGTTCGCGTAGCCCGTCCGCACCCCACTAAAGTAATGCCGCGTGTCCCTTCGTGACGTCGCGTCGCTGTCGTTCGGCACTACCTTCGGAGAGTTCGAGCTGCGGGCGTTCGAGCTCGATTCCGGAGACGTCTACCTCGCACTGGTGCGCGGGGACATCGGCGACGGCCGTTCGGTCTTGACGCGCATCCACTCGGAGTGCCTGACCGGTGACGCGCTCGGGTCGCTTCGCTGCGACTGCGGCACGCAGCTCCGAGCTGCGGCACGCAAGATTGCAGCAGAAGGACGCGGCGTCCTCGTCTATGCAACCGATCACGAGGGACGTGGGATCGGGCTCGCGAACAAGCTGCGCGCGTACATGCTTCAGGAGAGCGGGGCAGACACGATCGATGCCAACTGCCGCCTCGGATTTCCGGCGGACGGGCGCAACTACGACGCGGCCGCGCGTTGCCTTGGCCTGCTCGGCGTGCGGTCTGTTCGGCTGCTCACGAACAACCCGAGCAAGGTCGAGGCGCTCACCCGCGCCGGGATCGACGTCGAGCGGAGCGTCCCGCTCCAGACGTCGCCGCACGTCCGAAACGTCGAGTATCTCCATGCCAAGGAGGCGAGGCTCGGCCACCTCGCTCCCGCGGGCGTCCCGCTCGACGGAAATCAAATTGGCGAGGCGACCAACGTAACCCCCCTTCTCGGGCGGCCCGCCGCATCGGCGCGGCGGCCGTACGTCGTGCTCAAGTACGCACAGACGGTCGATGGGCGGATCGCGACGCGGCGGGGCGATGCAAAGTGGATCTCGAGCGAGGAAGAGCGACGGATCTCGCACGGCCTTCGAGCCGCGTGTGACGCGGTGCTCGTGGGCGTCGAGACCGCGATCATCGACGATCCCCAGCTGACCGTGCGAATGGTTCCAGGGTCGTCGCCGCTTCGCGTCGTCCTCGACTCGACCTTGCGCTTGCCCTCGACGGCACGCCTCCTCGACAACCGGGCCGGAACGGTTGTGATCACGACGGAGTCCTCCAGCGCGAAGCGGCGCTCCGCCCTTCGGGAGCGCGCGGTAGGCGTCCATGTCGTGGACGCCGGCCCTCGCGGCGTAGACCTCGCGAGCGCACTCCAGATTCTGCTGGCGCTCGGCGTTGGTTCGCTCCTCGTGGAGGGCGGGGCACGTGTCATCACGTCGTTCTTCGCCGAGAAGCTCGTCGACCGTCTCGTCCTCGGCATCGCCCCAGCCATCATGGGGACCGGCATCGACTCGGTCGGCGACCTCGGCGTCGCATCCGTCGCGGAGACCGTTCGCCTCACCAACCGGTCCGTCCACCAGGCCGGGGACGACCTGCTGGTCGCAGCGGACGTCACATGAAGTAAGGCACGGTCGCATGGAGCGAGCGCTTCTTGTCCGCCACGGAGAGAGTGTCTTCAGCGCACGAGGGCTCGCCACCGGGAAGGTCGGCGTCCGATGTCCCCTGAGCGCGCGCGGCGCCGCGCAGGCGCGGGCCCTCGCGGAAGACCTCGCAAGTGAAGCCATCGACCTCTGCGTGACATCCGAGCTCGAGCGAACACGCGAGACCGCCGACATCGCCCTTGCGGACAGAGCAGTTCCACGGATCGTGCTGCGCGAGCTCAACGACCCGTTGTACGGCCGCTATGAAGGGGGCCCTCTCGACGCCTACATTGCGTGGGCGCATGCGAACGGGTCGTCGGCTGAGCCTCCGGGCGGCGGCGAGGCGAGACAAGCCCTGGTCGCGCGCTACGTGGCCGGGTTTCGCCGGATCGTCGAGCGCCCGGAGCCCGCCATTCTCATCGTCACGCATTCGCTCCCGATCGCTTACGTCCTAATGGCGCTTGCGGGGCGTGACCCTTCGCCGCGCGTCCCGCTCGTCGACTACGCCAAGATCCATCTGATCTCGGCCCGCGAGCTTGCGAAGGCGGTTGCCCGCCTCGAAGACTGGTGCGCGGCGCCAAGCTGGTAATCCGCATCGGACGGCGACGAGAGCTGCGTAAGCGAGGAGCTCGAAGCCTCTTTTTTAGGTTCCCGCGCGCGCGCGAATATCAGAGGTGGTCTCGTTTCGCAAGGGTCGCTTAGCTCGTGCCGGCAAGCAGCCGCGCCGAGGCGACGGCCAACACGCGGGCAATAGCGAGCGCGCACTCCGGCCCGTCCGCGGCGAACTGCTTCGCGCCTTCGTCGGTATGGAATGCCCATCCGCCGGGTCGGCCGATGCCGACGAGGGCGGCGGGCACGCGCTGCGAGACGTTCCCGAAGTCCGTCGCGAACGGGAGCGGCGCCGGGTCGTCGACGAAGTCGCGGCCGAGCGCGAGCACCGCTTCCTTCACGGCCTCGGTTACGCCGTCGTCGGCCCGCAGGCCGCAGACGACCGGGTCGCTCGTCCAGGCCGCCTCGGGCAGCGCTTCGCGAATCGGCCGGGCAAGCTGGTCGAGCTCGTTCTCTTCGTCGGAGCGAAGAAGGACGTGGATGGTCGCGGTGAGGCCGCCGCCTTCCTCGACGTCTCCATCGAGGGCAATGTGCTCGACGATTACGTCCGCGGGCGGGAGCCGCTTGACCGCTGTGATCGCCGCACGCACCGCCTCCACCGGAGCCTCGGCCTCTCCCGTCAGCGAGCGCGTCCCGGTCACCACGGCGCGGTCGCGGCGCATCCAGCGTGAGCGGCGGAAGACCGTATCCTCGAACTCCGGATGTGCGTAGAGAGCCGCGTCGATGCCGTCCCAGAGGCCGGCCGCGGCGGACACAGCTTTGCCGCCGCCGCGCTCGACGGTCAGCGGCGCGGGAATCTCGTCCGCGGGGCACCCGATGACGACGACCGCACCCCGCAGCTCGCTACGCAGGTCGCGGAGGGCGAGAGCCGTGGCCAGGACGCCCGCCGCGATGGCATCGTGGCCGCACGAGTGGACGGGCTCGATCGTCTCCGCCGCCCGGAACACCGGCACCGCGTCGTAGAGCGAGACGAGGCCGACCGAGCGGCCCGAGTCGGCACCCGTCAGCGTGGCGCGAAACGCGGTCGGCATGCCTGCAATGCCGCGCTCGACGTCCAGCCCACCCTGCTCGAGCACGTCGCAGAGGTACCGGGCGCACTCGTGCTCCTCGTGAGAGAGCTCCGGATGTTCGTGGACGAAGCGGTGCGCCGCAAACGCCGCGTCGCGATTGGCCTCGACGGCCGCGAGGATGTCCGCGTCGTTCACGAGCCTTCGATCGTCGTTTGATCCCAGCCGGCGTCGTCGTGCCCACAGGGAATGGCCGGATCCTCGTGGTTCGTCACGAGCTTTCCGTCCTTCAGCAGCACGCAGTACGCCTCGACGTGCGGATCGATCCCGAAGTTCACGTTGCAGCGCGTGATCGCGACGTCCGTGTATTTCCTGCCCACGCGGACGCACGCCACCCAGCGGTAATCGAGCTGCTTCGCCTCGAGCCGTGCCGTCATGAGCGTCTTTGCGACCGCCGGCGAAGCGCTCTCGAGCTTGGCCGAGCGCCCGCCGCAACCTGCCGCCAGCAGGACCGCAGCAAAGACGGCGACGAGCGCCTTCACGGCGAGAGCACCACCTTCGTCGCCTCGCGCGAATCGAAGAGCCGGTAGGCCTCGGCGGCGTCGGAGAGGGGCAGGCGGTGGGTGACGATCGGCGTCGGGTCGAGCTCGCCGCTCGCGAGCCTCGCTAGCAGTGCGTCACCGTCGGCCGTCGGGTCGCCGATCGAGAAGCGGACAGTCAATTCGCGTTCGAACATCAGCGCGTTGTCGAGTGGATAGTCGGGCTCGAAGTGTGCGCCTACGACCGACACCATCCCGCGGCCGCGGGCGAGCCTGAGGGAAGCATCGAGCCCTCCGGGCGAGCCGGCAGCTTCGATGACCACGTCGGCACCCAGCCCGTCCGTCGCCTCCGCCACGACCGCGGCGGCTTCCTCAGGCGCGATCGCCTCCGCGCCGAGCCGCGCGGCGAGCTCGCGGCGCGCCGGCACGCCGTCGACCGCGATGAGCCGTCCGGCGAGGCGTGCCGAGAGGAGGAGCGCGACGAGGCCGACGGGGCCGCAGCCCACGACCACCACCGTGTCTCCGTCGGAGACACCGCCGCGTACGACCGAGGCGAAGCCCGTCGGCAGGACGTCTGCGAGGAAAACGGCAGCCTCGTCGCTCACCTCGTCCGGAAGGACCCGCAGTGCGCGATCGGCGTGCGGGACACGCGCGAGGTCGGCCTGGCCGCCGTCGAGGCGCGGGTAGACGCCGGAATAGCCGAAGAGCGAACGACCCTCACACTGTGTCACGCGACCCGCCCGGCAGGACGGGCACGTCCCGTCCGAGATCATGCTGGCGTTGACGACCCGCTGGCCGGGCCGCACGCGCTGTACGCCTGGCCCCACCTCCACCACCTCGCCGGCGAATTCGTGACCGAGCACGGTGCCCGCCTC
>JBKPMS010000143.1:0-13528 GCA_046732275.1 Actinomycetota bacterium
AGGCGCGTCCGGAGTTGACCAGCCTCCGCCGCAACGCGCACACTGTCGGCGGAATGGAGCGTGCCCGCCGGCACCAACGCCTTCTCGCGCGGCTGGCGCTCCTTCTGCTCGCCCTGATCGCCGAGCTCCTCGGCCGGAGTCTCACGCACCGCCTCGATCTCGGCCGGCATGTGGCGTCGCCCAGCTACTCCGGGACCGACTACTACCCGATCCTGCTCGGAGTCGTGAAGGTCGGTGTCGCGTTGATGCTGGCGCGGCTCGCCTGGAGATTCGTGAAGGCGCGCGCGGTCGCACGCGCCGGTCACCGGTTGCTCACCGCTGTCGAGCCGCGTTCGACCACACGAACCCCGCGGATGCGGGTGGAGCTTTCGCCGCGCCTCTGGCTCGGCTCTTTCCTCGCGACGTCGCTGATCTATCTCGTTCAGATGCATGCCGAGGGAATCCCGGCCGGCCGCTGGCCGTTGCTCGCGCCATGGCTGCACTCCTCCGCGCTCCCGGTCTTCGCCGTCGTGTCGGTCGTCGTCGCACTCGTGTACCGCGCTGTCGAGCGCTGGCTTTCGGAGTACGAGTCGTATGCAGCCGAGACGGCTGCCCGCGCGTCGCGTCTGGTGATGCTCTCGCCGCCGGAGCCGCCGGCGACGATCGCAGAGCTCGTCACGCCGAGGAGCCTCTTCGGCGTGGCCTTCGAGGTTCGACCTCCGCCCCTTCCCGCGTAGGCCTGCGGACAGGACGTCCGCAGGCCCTGGTCCATGACCCCGACCACGGGAGGACGTTTTGAACGCAGAGCTCGTAACCGAACTCGAGGCACCTGTACAACGAACGCGGGCCGCGCGCATCGTCTCTGCGCTCGGTCCGGTGACAGCAATCGTCGGCCTTGGGTGGGCGATCCTGCAGCCGTACCGCATCACGCTGCTACATCCGCACGGTGAAGGCTTCTGGTGGCTCCTCGTCGAGCCGCCGCTGCTCGTGATCTCGGTCGGCCTCTTCTTCCACTTCGTAATCCGCCGTGGACTACTCGAGGACCTCGAGGAGCATGCAGCCGCCCGCTGAGCACGTCCACTGGCTGTTCGCGACGGGCTTCCTGATGCTCGGCCTGTGTCTCGCGACAGAGGCGGTCGTCGGCACCGAGGTCTGGCGGCTGCGCGCGTGGCGAGCGTACTTCTGGCCGGCGATCGCATTCTCGCTCGGGATCTTCATGTGGCCCGTGATGGTGTTCTTCACCAACTCGACCCTCCACATGCTGGCGCACGGCTCGTGGGCGGAGGTCCTGATGCTTGCCGGAGCGATCGAGCTCGCGCTCGTGCGCGGGAAGCTCTCGAGCCGATGGTGGCATCTCGGGATGGCCGCCGCGTTTCTCGTCTCGGGCACGGCGTTTCTCGTCCACGAGCAGAACCCCTGGCTGTTCCAGCGCTCGTCGTTCCTGCACCACGCGCTCGGCTGGACGCTGATCGTCGGCGCACTCTTCCCGCTGGCGCGTTCCGTTCGGCCGCGCTCGCAGACGGCCGCAGTCGGGTTCGCGCTCACGTTCGTCGTCGTCGCGGTGATGCTGTACTGCGATCGCGACGTTGCGCCGATCTTCGGCCACATCTCGCCGCTCGCGGGGGAGCCGCACCGATGAGGAGAGCCCTGTTCGGCCTCGTCGCGCTCGCGGCGCTCGCGGCCCCGACGCAAGCGCTCGCCCATTCGACACTGGAGAAGGCATCGCCCGGCTTCCGCGAGCGACTCGCGTCGTCGCCTGGCGCGGTGGTGTTGCGCTTCGAACAGGGCGTGCAGGCGCTGCCGGGGTCGATTCGCGTCTATTCCACCCGAGGCAGCATCGGCACGGTGCAGGCTCGCAGCGTAGGACGCTCACTGCGGGCGGTGCTGCCTCGACTGCCGACCGGCGCCTACACGGTCCGCTGGCACGCGCTCTCCGGCGACGGCCATGTCGTGTCCGGCGTTTACACCTTCGGCATCAGAGTGGCCGCGCCGCCCGCGACTGAGGCGTACGGCGCATCGGGCCCGACGCGTACGGAGGATTTCGTCCGGTGGGCCTACTTCCTGGCACTCGCGCTTCTGGTGGGAGGCCTCGGCTTCCGCCTCCTGGTGCTCCACGGACGTCCCCTCACCCCGCGTGCCGAGGGCCGCTTCTTCGCCCTCACGGGTATCGGTGCGTTCGCGACGATCAACGTCGGGATCACGGCCTTCATCCTTCGCGCGGAGGACGCGCTGCAGCTGCCGTTCGGGCGCCTCCTCTACGGCGACCTGACGCCGATCGCGCACTCGCGCTTCGGCACCGCCTTCATCGCGATGACCCTCGGCTTCGCCGTCGTCAGCGCGCTCCTCTTCCTCGCCTGGCTGACGGATCGCACGGCCTTCCTCTGGCCCGCCTTTCTCCTCGGCCTCGTCTTCGCCTCGGGACTGTCGCTCTCCGGGCACTCCGCGGCCGACGCCGGCTCGTCGTGGAAGTCGCAGCTCGCCGACTGGGCTCACCTTTCGGCCGCGTGCCTGTGGATCGGAGGGCTGATTCAGCTGGCGTTCGTCGTCTGGCCGTTGCTGCCGGACGTCCGCAGAGCAGCGTTCCTGTCGTTCTCGCGCCTCGCGACGATGTGTATCGCCGTGCTGCTGCTTGCCGGCGTCTACCTGAGCATCCTCCGCCTGCCGCAGCTGAACGACCTGTGGACGACCGGTTACGGCCATGTCCTGCTGGTGAAGATCGGGCTCGTTTCCCTCGCGCTCGCCTGGGGCGGCGCACACAAGCTCATAGCCGTGCCGGCCGTCGCGCGGGAAACCACCGGGGTGTTCGCACGCCTGCGAGGGAGCCTGATCGGCGAGAGCATGGTCGGGATGGCCGTCCTCCTGGCAGCGGCGATCCTCGTCGACGCGAAGCCGCCCGTACAGCCGCCGCCCGCTCAGCCGGCGGCCACTAGCGTTCCGCGGTAGTGCTGTGGTCCATCTCCGGCGGGGCGGGCTTCCTCGGCCTGCATCTGGCGCGGCGCCTGCTCGCTGACGGGCACGACGTCCGCACGCTCGACGTCGCCCCACTGGACGACGTCGAGCTCGAGCGCTCCGTCGAGGAGCTTCGCGGTGACGTGCGCGACCAGGACTGCGTGCGGGAGCTCGTCGCGGGTGCGGACGTCGTCGTCCACAGCGCCGCGGCGCTTCCGATCCAGGCCTCGCGGGAGTCGATCCGCTCCGTCAACGTGACCGGCACTGAGCATGTGCTCGACGCGGCACGGAGAGCCGAAGTCCGGCGTGTCGTCTTCATCTCGTCGACGGCTGTGTACGGCGTCCCGGAGAAGCACCCGATCGAGGAGGACGACCCGCTCGTCGGGGTCGGCTGGTACGGCGAGTCGAAGATCGACGCGGAGGCTCTCTGCCGCGTCGCCGCCGTCGAGACGACCATGATCCGTCCGAAGACGTTCATCGGGCCAGAGCGGCTCGGCGTCTTCGAGATCCTCTTCGACTGGATCCGCGAGGGCAGGCGCATCTACATCCTCGGGAAGGGCCACAACCGCTACCAGCTCCTCGCAGTCGAGGATCTCGTCGAGGCGATCGTGCGCGCTGCGGCCGCGCCGGAGGCGGCGCGGCAAACGTTCAACGTCGGCGCGACCGAGTTCGGAACCGTCCGCGCCGACCTGCAGGCGTTGATCGACCATGCCGGCTCTTCGTCCCGGTTGCAGCCGGTTCCCGTGAAGCCGGCCGAGCTCGCGCTGCGCACACTCGAGCTCCTCCACCTGTCGCCGCTCGCGGAGTGGCACTACAAGACCGCGCACCGCGACTCGTTCGTCGACGCGTCGAAAGCGCAGCGCCTCCTCGGCTGGCAGCCGCGCCTCTCGAACCGCGAGGCGCTGATCGAGACCTACGACTGGTACCTCGCCAACCGGCGCGTGCGCGCGGCCGGCGTCACGCATCGGGTGCCCTGGAACCAGCAGGCACTCGGGCTGTTGAAGAGGCTGTCGTGATCGTCCTCTCACAGGCGGAGGTGCGCGAGTTGCTCGACCTCGACGCGCTGGTCGACGCGCTGGCCGCGGCTCATCGCGACCTCAGCGAGGGCAAAGCCTCGATGCCGCCGCGAATTGCCGCTCTCGTCACCGAGCAGGAGGGCCTCCTCGGGGCGATGCCGTCCTACCTGCCGTCCGCGGGGCTCGCCTGCAAGCTCGTGAGCCTCTTTCCGCACAACCGCGATCGCGAGACGCACCAGGCCGTGATCTGCGTCTTCGATCCCGACAACGGAACGCCGCTCGCACTGATGGACGGGACGTACATCACTGCGACGCGCACCGCGGCCGGATCGGCGCTCGCAACGCGTCTCCTCGCGCGCCAGGACGCGCGTGTTCTCGCGCTGATCGGGACGGGCGTGCAGGCGCGGTCGCACGCGCGTGCCCTTCGCCGCGTCCGCCAGTTCGACGAGATCCGCGTCGCGGGGCGTGACGTCGCGAAGGCCGAGACGCTCGCAGCCGAGCTCGGCACGCCTGCGCAGGCGGTGTCGTCCTACGAGGAGGCGATCCGCGGCGCCGACGTGGTCGCTGCGACGACGCACGCCAAGGAGCCGGTCGTGCGGCGCGAGTGGCTCGCTTCCGGTATGCACGTGAACTCCGTCGGGCTGAACCCGTCCGGGCGCGAGGTCGACGCCCACACCGTGACCGATTCGGTGCTCGTCGTCGAGTCGCGCGCTTCTGCGCTCGCCGCTCCGCCTGCCGGGGCGCCCGAGCTCGTCGACGTCGCTCCGGCACACGTCCATGCCGAACTGGGCGAGCTCGTGGCCGGGACGAGGCCGGGCCGGACCTCGCCGGAGCAGATCACCCTGTATAAGTCAGTCGGCGTCGCAGTCCAGGACGCAGCAGCCGCGGCGCTCGTGCTCGCAGCTGCTCGTGAACGGTCGGCGGGGCACGTGTTCGAGCTGGAGGGATCGAGATGAGCAGCCAAAACGACTTCAAGCCGGGGCTCGAAGGAATCGTCGCCGTCGAGACGGAAATCGCCGAGCCGGACCGAGAGGGCGGATCGCTGCGGTACCGCGGCATCGACATCGAGGAGCTCGTGGGCCACTACCCGTACGAGAAGGTCTGGGGACTGCTCGTCGACGACGACCTCGACTCGAAGATGCCGGATCCCGAGCCGTACGAGCCGGTCGCGCTGACAGGAAACGCGCCGGCCGACCTCCAGGCGGAGACGGCGCGGCTTGCGGGGGAGTGGAAGCTCGGCAAGCTGAACGAGATCTCCGACGAGCAGGCGCGCGAAGACCTCGGTCGCCTGTCATCGCAGATGATGGGCATCGTCGCGCGTTCGGCGCGCGTCGCCGACGGCAAGAAGGATCAGATCCAGGACGACGTCGTCGCCCAGGGCAAGACGGCGGCGGAGAAGTTCCTGCTGCGCTGGCGCGGCGAGGCCGATCCGGGTCACGTGAAGGCGATCGATACCTACTGGATCTGCACGGCCGAGCACGGGCTGAACGCGTCGACGTTCACCGCACGCGTCGTCGCGTCGACTGGAGCGGATTGCGGCGCGGCGCTGTCGGCCGCGGTCGGCGCGCTGTCGGGACCGCTGCACGGCGGCGCTCCCGCCTATGTGAAGCCGATGCTCGAGGAGGTCGAGCGCATGGGCGATCCCGAGGGCTGGGTCCGCGACGCGCTCGAAAACCGGAAGCGCATCATGGGCTTCGGCCATCGCGTGTATCGAGCCGAAGATCCGCGTTCGCGCATCCTGAAGCGAACCGCGAAAGAGCTCGGCGCGCCGCAGGTCGAAGTGGCTGAGGAGCTCGAGCGCGTCGCGCTGGCCGCGCTGCAGGAGCGCTACCCGGACCGCGTCCTGGCGACGAACGTGGAGTACTACTCGGCGATCGTGCTCGACGTCGCGGAGATCCCTCCGCCGCTGGCGCCCGCGATGTTCGCGTGCTCGCGCGTGGCGGGCTGGTCGGCGCACATCCTGGAGCAGAAGCGGACGGGCCGCCTGTTCCGGCCGTCGGCGCGCTACGTCGGCCCCGCGGAACGCCACCTCGTCGAGCAGACGTAGCCAAGTCTCTAAGAACCAGGGTCTGACCCTGGTTCATACAAGAGTGTGACTTTCTTTCCACAGTAGGGTCCCGCGGATGGAGTTGACCGCTTATCGCGAGCGCTTCCCGATCCTCCGCGACACGACGTACCTGATCAACCACTCCCTCGGCGCCATGCCCGCGGCCGCGGAAGAACGGCTGGCCGAGTTCGCGCGCACCTGGCGCGAACGCGGGATTCGCGCGTGGGGCGAAGGATGGTGGGAGATGCCGCTCGCCGTCGGCGACCAGATCGGCCGCATCATCGGCGCGCCGGCCGGCTCGACCGTGATGCACCAGAACGTGGCGATTGCGGAGGCGATCGTCCTCTCCTGTTTCCGGCCGGTCGACCCTCATCGGAACCGCGTCGTGTACGAGGAGGGGAACTTCCCGAGCGTGCGCTACCTCTACCAGGCGCAGTCCGAGCTCCAGGTCGTCGTAGTACCGGACGACAAGGCGATCGTCGAGGCGATCGACGAGCGCACGCTCCTTGTCCCGATCACGCACGTGCTGTTCAAGACCGCGGAGATCCAGGACGTCGCGGCGATCGTGCGCCGGGCCCACGAGGTCGGAGCACACGTCGTGCTCGACGCGTACCAGTCCGCGGGGATCGTCCCGCTCGACGTCGCGGCGCTGAACGTGGACTTCGCCGTCGGCGGCAGCGTCAAGTGGCTCTGCGGCGGGCCAGGCAACGGCTGGCTCTATGTCCGGCCGGACCTCGCCGAGGTTCTCGAGCCGACGCTCGTCGGCTGGCAGGCCCATGCCCGGCCGTTTGGCTTCGAGCCCGAGCTCGACTACGCGGACGGTGCCGCCCGTTTCCTCACGGGAACCCCGAACGTCCCGGCGCTCTACGCCGCGACCGCGGGCTACGACCTGATCGAGGAGATCGGCGTCGGGCGGATCCGCGAGAGCTCCGTGCGGCAGACCCAACTCTTGATCGACCTGCTTGACGATGCCGGCTTCGAGGTCGGAAGCCCGCGGGACTCATCGCGCCGCGGCGGCACCGTCACCGTGCGCACGCCGGAGTTCGAGGCGGTGCACAAGGAGCTCGGCCAGCGGCAGATCATCTGCGACTTCCGCCCGGACGCCGGCCTTCGCCTCGGTCCGCACTACTACAACACCGACGACGAGCTTCGCTATGTGGTCGAACAGATCTCCGACATCGTCGAGAGCGGCGCGTACGAGCGCCACCTCGGCGTGACCGCCCGCTTCTGACCTACCTCTGGGTCGGACAGAACTTGTCGTTCCCCAGGAACTGCATGAAGAGCGCGTCCCTGCTGCGCTCGTACTCGACGTCCGCCGGATTGGACGGGTCGAAGTTGTGCAGGCCGGCGTCTTCCCACATGACGATCGGCGTCACGCCCGGGCCTTCGACCGTAATGCGGTAACGCTGGCCGTTGCCCGCAGGCCGCGGGTTGTTCGGATACCCAGGCAGCGTCTTGTCGGTTGTCGGCCAGAAGCTGTAACAGAATGCGCCGCTTCCCGTTCGAAACGCAGTCGACGTCTCGCGCTTCCACCCCTCGCCGTATGCAGAGTTGAACGTGTCGATGTAAAGCCCGCGTCCGTAACGATCGCTGGGAGCCCCGTTGCGGCCGGTCCCGAACCCGTACACGGGACTTCCGTCGTACGTCAAGCGCCCGAAGAGATCGTGCGCCTGTCCGCCGAACGCCCAGTCGGTGTACACCTCGAGGTTCGCCGGCGCCCCTCGCCAGTGGGAGATGTGCAGCTCCCATTCCGTCTGGCGTGGCTCCCACGGCGGATAGCCGCGATGCGGCAGATACGGCTGCCACGCCTGGAGCGCCCAGTACGAGCGTCTCGTGCCTTGCAGGCGGCCACGAAGTAGGCGAGCGCCGGGCCGTCGTACTTGCCGCAGCGGTTCTTGAACGTCTTCCAGACGAGCTTGTGCCTCGATGCCCAACCGCCGCTCCAGTCGAACTTGAACCGCACCTGCGGCACCGTCTGACTCGGCGCGAGCGCGTTGACGGCACCCCACACAAGCGTGTGGAACGTACGCCCGCGTGCCTGATACGTCACCATCGCCACGCCTCGCGCGTTCACGGCGAGCCGCGGGCTCTGGGCGTTCCCGTCGACACGCTCGGAGGCCCAGGCGGTTGACACGCCGCCTGCGAGGAGTACTGTCAGCGGGTAGACGATCAAGCTGCGCACGAGATCGCGGCGCCGAGCGTAGCGGACATTCGCCGCATGAGTGACCGCTCTTACCGTTTGAAAGTCACATTTCTCGCGCTGGCGAGCGGTTCTCTTGCGCTCGTCGCGGTGAGCGGAGCAACGGCGTCACAGCTGATCGACCGCAATGCAACCGGCGTCCGGCTGGCCGCGAACTCGAAGGGCGAGGCGATGCTCACGTACCAGGCGCGCGGCGGTCTGCAGCACGTACGGGTCTGGGGAGCGGTGAACGCCCGTCCTCCTTCAGCCGGGCGGCCGCAAGTTCGTCTTGCCAAGGACTACTCCGGCAAGGGCTGGCAGACGTTCAAGAACCAGTGCCGTCCGTATGACGGCCCGGCGCTGGCGTTCCTCGTCACTGCGTGCAAGGCGCCGGACGGTTCGTACTGGGCGGTGCAGTCCTGGCAGCGGATGCTGCCGAACTTCGCAGCCGCGCCGCGGTCGGCCGCGCAAGGCGCGCGGGAGCTGCACGTCTCGCACTGGACAGGGCAGCCGGCCAAGCTCGAGGTGTGGACCGACTGGGTCTATGCGGGCCGCTATCAGCACCTGTTCGGGCGACTGACGTACAACGGCCAGCCCGTGTACGGCTTCAAGTCGACACGGCAAGGCTCGCCGCTCGACGACTACGGACGGAATGTCTATGTCGATACGTTCAATTCGAAGTACGGCAAGGGCTGGCGTCGCGAGAACAGCTTCCTGACTCACAATCCCACCGGGGTCTTCTGCTACGGCTTCTACCCGTTCTCAAAGGCGGGTCCCGGGACCGGTGCCCAATACCGCCTTACGGTGATAGGCCCTGGTGTGACCCCCGACGTGAGTGTCACCGTTTCGGGCCTGCACAACTACGACCGGAACAATGAGGCCGACGTCGCCTACGAGCAGCAACAAAATGCGTTGCTCGACTCAATCGCGGCAGCAGACAAGAAGTGCAAGGTCCACTAGCCGACGAGCTCCACGAGACGCTGCGCATACGCCGGCGCGGTCGGCTCGTCCTCGTGACGGAAGTACGCGAACACCGGCTCGTCGATAGCGCGTAATCGATCGGCCCACTGCTTCAGCTCCTCGTCGGAGTACGGCGGCTCGCGGAAGCGGACGTAACGAAATGGCGCGTCGTGCTCGAGGTCGTTGACCCGCACTGCGCCGGCTGCGGCCAGGCGCGGCTCGATCCCGTCCCAGGACGGATGCTCGAGATCGAACGCGAGTCGTACGCCGGGATCGAGCGAGCCGAGGATCAGCTCGACCATCCCCTCGTCGCGCTGGGTCTTCAGCTGCACGCGCACCGGGCCTAGGCGGTCGCCGAGCCCGCCGACGCGCTCAGCGAACTCCTGCAGAACGCGCGGCCGGTTACCCGCGAGCTTCGGCGCAAAGCGGAAGCCTTCAGGCGTCTGCCCGGCCCACCGGCGGAACTGTTCCGGCGCGGGGACCCGGTACCCGGTCGTGTTCAGCTCGACGGTCGAGAAGCGGTCCGCGTAGAAGCCGAGGAACTCCTTGGCGTCGGTGCCGGCCGGGTAGAAACCGGGCTTCCACGACGGGTACGACCAGCCCGAAGTGCCGACATGTAGCCCGGCTAGACTCGAATCAGTGGCGGTCACACCCGAACTCATAGCCGAGAGCAGCGTCCCGGTCCTCGATCACGGGTTCGTCGCGCTCGACGGCGCACTCGCCTCGGACCTCGCGGTCGTCAACGGCGCGCGCGTCTCGTTCAACCAGGCGTCCGACGAGATGACCGAGCGTGACGCCGGATTGATTCGGTTCCTGATGCGGGAGCAGCACGGCAGCCCCTTCGAGCACGGTTACTTCAGGTTCATCGTCAAAGCGCCGCTGTTCGTCGTCCGCGAGCACCATCGCCACCGGGCGGGACACTCGTATAACGAGTGGAGCGGCCGCTATTCGAAGATGGAGCCGGAGTTCTACGTCCCCGAGTACGTGCGAACCCAGGTCGGAAAGCCCGGCGCGTACTCGTTCGAGCCGGTGGACGAGGTCACGCGTGACGCCGCCCGCAAGGAGATCGAAGACAACGCGACGCGCGCGTTCCAGGCCTACGAGCGGATGCTCGAGCAAGGCGTCGCGAAAGAGGTCGCCCGCACAGTCCTTCCGCTCTCGACGTACACCAAGTACTACTGGAGCTGCAATCCGCGCAGCCTCATGCACTTCTGCTCATTACGGAATCACGATGCCGCTCAGTACGAGATCCGGCAGTACGCGGCGGCGGCTGAATCCTTCCTCGAGCAGCTGATGCCGGTGACGCACGCGGCGTTCGTCGAGCGCGGCCGGATCGCTCCCTAGTTAAGAGGCCTGATGCGAAATTCCGCCGGGTCGACGCCCCAGACACGGCGCCGGATCAGCACGCTCGCCCGCGGCCCGTAGCGCTGCTACGAGCCGCGAACGATCGCACTGCCCGGCTTGGTCTGGAACGCCCCCGACGGCGGCGGAATTTCACACCAGGCCTCTAGACCTTCGGCCGCATAACGATCTGATCCGGCTTGAAGTGCCCGGCGGGCTGTCGCGTGACGACCCAGCCGTTCTTGTCGAAATGCTGCAGGTCGTACGCCGCCGTGAAGCGAACGGCAGTTGCGCCGGCGACGTTGAACGTCCCACACAGGACGACGGGCTTGCCCTTCTTCGTCAGGTACAGGTCGTAGTACCCGCCCTCGGGGAGCTGCTTCAGGTTGCGCACATGAAGCACCATCGGCCAGTTGCCGTGGCGGTCGGCCTTGCCGAGCTCGAGCTTGCCGGACGCGTTCGTCGCGAGGGCCGTTCCCTGCAGAGCAACCGTCCGTTGGACGTCGATGGAGTTCCCGTTGCTCGTCGCCTGTCCGAGCAGGAGCCCGAGGACGAGCGCCGTCGCGAACGCGGCCGCAAGGACCAGCGGCCGGCGCGTCCAGTGCTTCTCCTTCCGCCGACCGATGAGCGGCTCGAGCGCGTCCTCAGGCCACGGCACGGCCTCGAGCTCCGGCGAGAGCTCCGGGGGAGGCCCTGCCTCGACGAGGAGGTTGTGCACCCGCCGCAGGCGTTCCCGCTCGTCGGAGGGCAGCTCGCGGCCTACGAGCTCGTCGAAGTCCGGCGTCCGCGTCACTTCAACTCCCCCTCGAGCAGATCGGCGAGGCGGCTCAGGCCCGACCGTGTTCGCGTCTTGACGGTTCCCAGTGGGATGCCCAGAAAGTCGGCGACCTCGCTCTGCGACAGGTTGCCGTAGTACGCCAGCTCGATCACCTCGCGCTCGTTCTCGGGGAGCTCCTCGAGCGCACGATGCACACGCCATGAGACGTAGGACGCCTCGGCGCGCTCGTCTGGGCCGAGCTCGGGGCTCGGAGAGTCCGGGATCTCCTCCGGGACGTCACTGCGGCTCCGAGAGCGATCAACGATCGCGTTGCGCGCGACGGCATACAGCCATGGCGCTCCGGCACCCCGATCCGGCGTGTAGGTCTTCGCCGAGCGCCAGACGGCCGCGAACGTCTCTTGTACCGCGTCCTCGGCGCGCATCCGGTCGCCGAGTCGACGGAGCGCCAGGCCGAACACGGGCCTGGCGAAACGCCGGTAGAGCGCCTCGAACGCGTTCGCGTCGCGGCGGGCGACGCGCTTGATGAGCTCGCCGTCCGTCGCTCCGCGCGCTCGCTCGAGCGCGTCCGCAGTTGTCGTTTCCGGTCGATCGCCATACGAGTGGGCGCCCGGGAGAGCTATTGAAACGCCCATTTCCTCTGGATCTCTACGGAATTCCACGTCTACTGGATTGCAGCACAAAACGCTTACGAACCTTTAACCGTACGGAAGCGTCGCAGTGGGGGGAAGGAGGGTAGATCAACGGGGAGAAAGGTTGATCAAGGGGGTTCCATAATGCGCAGGCTCATCCCATTGATGGTCACAGGAGTCGCTCTGGTGCTGGTGGCATCGGCGGCGTCCGCGACCACCAGCATCGAGATCAGGCGAGGAGGGTTCTCGACGAAGAGCGTGACCATCAACCTGAACGACGCGGTCACGTGGAAGAACGTCGACACGATCGACCATCAGGTCGTCGCGAACGGCGGGCAGTTCGCCTCCCCGATCCTGAAGAAGAACCAGGGTTACACCTTCACGTTCCGAAACAGCGGGACTTACCGCTACCACGACGGACTGCATCCGACGCTGAGGGCAACGGTCATCGTTCGCGGTGCGCCGCCTCAGGTCACGCTCGCGACGGCCTCGCCGGTCGTGAAATCCGGCGCGGCCGCCACATTGAGCGGCGCGATCAACAGCAAGCGGGCTGGACAGCCGGTGACGATCGTCCAGCTGCCTTTCGGGCAGACGACGAAGCAGGTGGTCGCGACGCTCCAGACGGGTGCTAACGGCGTCTTCTCGTTCAACGTCACGCCTCAGGTGAGCACGCAGTACCAGGCCCAGTGGCGCGGCGCGGAGAGCTCGGTGACCGTTCAGGTGCAGCCGACGATCAAGCTGCCGTTCGTTTCCAAGAGCGGCTTCTTCCACTTCTACGTCACGGCGGCGCAGTCGTTTGCCGGGCGCTGGGCGTACTTGCAGCGTTTCACCCTCGGACACACGTGGGTGAATCTCCGCAAGCTTCAGCTGGGGCAGCAGTCGGGGCGGATCATCGGCATCCGCGCCGTTCGGAAGATGATTCCGCGCGGGCGCTGGTCGATTCGCGTCTATATGCCGGCGACCGAGATGCCGCCCGGCTTCGTGGACAGCTGGAGCGGCACCCAGCCCGTCGTCAGGAAGTAGTGAACCTCGGAGGGGAGCCGTTTCAGGCTCCCCTCCATAGATTCAGCGCGCCTGCTCGAAGCGCTGCGAGACGGCGTCCCAGTTGACGACGTTCCACCAGGCCGCGAGGTAATCGGGACGGCGGTTCTGGTACTTGAGGTAGTACGCGTGCTCCCACACGTCGATGCCGAGCAGCGGCGTGTCGGAGTTCGAGATCGGCGAGTCCTGGTTCGCGGTCGAGTAGACGGCGAGGCCGGTGCCGTCGTGGACGAGCCAGGACCAGCCGGAGCCGAAGCGCTTGACGCCGGCGTCGTTCACCTGCGCCTTGAGAGCGTCGAAGCTGTCGAATGTGTCGTTGATCGCGTCGGCGAGAGCGCCGCTCGGCTCGCCGCCGCCGTCCGGGCCCATGATCTCCCAGAAGAAGCTGTGATTGGCGTGTCCTCCGGCGTTGTTGCGCACGGCCGTCCGAATGTTCTCCGGGAGGATCTCGAGATTCGCGAGGACGTGATCCACGGGCTGGTCGGCCCACTCAGTCCCCTCGAGCGCCTTGTTGGCGTTGTCGACGTAGGCCTGGTGGTGCTTGTCGTGGTGGACTCGCATGGTCTGCTCGTCGATGTGCGGCTCGAGCGCGCCGTAGTCGTACGGCAG
>JBKPMS010000144.1:0-29531 GCA_046732275.1 Actinomycetota bacterium
TCGCCTGCGCTCGCTCGAACAGCCGTCGAAGCGGCCCCGCGATGTTTTCCTCGAACTCCTCAGGGGCGGGTCGGATTCGTTCGCGCGCGAGCGCGATGAAGTAGTCGCCCACATCGACAAGCGCGCGAACGGCGCGCGTCACTCCCTCGTCAGGCTGGACCTCCTCGATCCGGGCTGACGCAAGACGCGTGCCGGCATCGGTGACTGCGAGCTCGGCAAGGTGGTCGAGCAGCGCCTGGCGACTCGGGAAGTATCGGTAGACGGTGGCACGAGCGACGCCTGCAGCCGCCGCCACGTCGTTCATGCTCGCCTGGCCTCCCGCGTGCGCCAGCAGTCGCGCCGCCGCTTCGAGAATCACCGCCGAAACGCGCTGCTGAAGAGGGTGGCTTCCGGCAGGTCGCTGCTTTGCGACGGTCCTGGAGATCCGGGCGGGCTGTGACATGAGCGTCTGAGGGCAGCGTACCTGATTCTCTTGACAAGACATCAACGTCTCATATAGAGTCGCGTGGGTTTAGTTATGAGACGTTCAGGGCAGAGTCACTGGCGGGGGCAGCCCTAACCCCTTCAAGAGATGCAGACCGGGCCAGAGATAACAGTTAGGAGTCCACAATGGTTCTTGCTGTAACAGAAAGTTGGGGAGATAAGCTCCGAAATGGGTTCGACGCTTTTTTCAACTTCGTTCCGAACCTCGTTGCCTTTCTCGTCATTCTCATCGTCGGGTATTTCGTTGCGAAGCTGTTGGCGGCGCTGATCAGACGACTGCTCGATCGCACGAACCTCGACGAGACGGTGAAGCGCGGCCGCGGTGGCCGCTACTTCGCGGGCTCTACGAGAAGTCCGTCGAACTTGCTCGCACGTGTCGTCTTCTGGGTGCTCATGCTCGGCGTTTTCGCCGTAGCCTTCAGTGCGCTCGGGATCCCTGAGGTCACTGCGGTCATCGCAGCGATCTTCGCGTACATCCCGAACGTGATTGCGGCGCTCCTGATCTTCGTGGTCGCGTTTGTGATCGCGACGGGCATCAGTGCGCTGGTCAACCGGACGCTCGGCGACACTCCGACCGGCAGGGTGGTCGGTACCGTCGCGCCCGGACTGGTGATGGCAATCGCGGTCTTCATGATCCTCAACCAGCTCCAGATCGCACCGACGATCGTGACGATCACGTACGCCGCGCTCCTCGGCGGCCTCGCGCTCGCGGCGGCCCTCGCCTTCGGGCTCGGCGGGAGAGACGTTGCCTCGCGGATGCTGGAGGACGCATACGCGAAGGGGCAGGAATCGAGGGCGCAGATCAGGCGCGACCTCGACTACGGGCGCACTCGTGCCCGCACGGCGCCGGCAGGCGAGGCGCATCCCGAGCAAGGCGTCCACGGCGGGAGGGTCCGTGTCGACGAGCGGAGGCCCGGAGCGAGGGTAACGCGCTGAGACGTCAAATCCGCGGCCGGTTAAGCGTCCCCGTGTCGGGGAGGAAGGCCAAGCCGGCCGCAGAACCGCAGGGTTCGGGCATGACGTCTGCCGGCGGAACGATCGTCGCGCGCCCGTCCTGCCCGGACCCCGCCTCCCATCGCCGCGCCTGCGAGGGGCAACCCCCGGTCGTAGCGGGCGTTCAGCTTTCGACAGTTCCGGGCGGCAGGGCAATCCTGGCGTTCCTGGTCGCCCGGCTCGATACGCGCCGCTGATGTTCGCTGCAGGCGGGTCCAGAGCCTCAGACGTGACTGGTATGCACATCGAAACGCGTAGGCGCGCCGATGCTGAATGCATCGCTCAGGCCCTCGATGCACCGGTGTCTCGCGAACCCAACGGTTGGCGGGTCACGCTCGAGATCGAGGCCGCCAGTGACATCGGACGTTTCCTAACCGCCGTGCAGTCCTGCTTGGACGAACAGGCGATTCCGATGGTCACAGTGGTGGTCGACGACGACCGCTACGTCATGGAGGCCGTGCGAACCGAGACGTAACGCGGAGGTCTAAGTCGCCCGACGCGACCGGCGGCTCGGTACGCCGTCTAAGACGATCCGACCGAAAGCCGCTTGGAAGCCTGGCACGTCACGCTCTGCTGATGTAGCGCTTCTCGCGCGGGTCGACCTTGATGCGGTCGCCCTGGTTGACGAACAGCGGCACTTGCACGACCGCGCCCGTCTCGAGCTTCGCGGGCTTGGTCACATTTGAAACCGTGTCCCCCTTCACGCCCGGCTCCGTCTCGGAGACCGACAGCTCGACGGAGGCCGGGAGCTGCACCCCCGACGGCTGCCCGTTCACAAGCAGCATCTGCACCGAGCTCGAGGGCAACATGAACTCGAGCGCATCCTCGACCGTGCCGTGGGGAAGCGACGTCTGCTCGTACGTGTCCTGATCCATAAAGACGACCTCGTCCCCGGCGTCGTAGAGGTACTGCATGTCCTTCGTCTCGGTGCGGACGCGCGCGAACTTCTCACCGGCGCGGAACGTCCGGTCGACGACGGCGCCGCTGTCGAGCCCCTTCAGCTTCGTGCGCACGAAAGCGCCGCCCTTTCCCGGCTTGACGTGCTGGAAGTCGACGATGCGCCAGACGCCTCCGTCGAGCTCGATGTGCATGCCGTTCTTGAACTGGTTCGTGTTGACGGTCTCGGCCATGACGACCGGAGAAGGTTAGTCGACCGTGATCAGGTCTTTGCGGAGGCCGGTCAGGTTCTCGATGCCCTCTTCGGTCACGACGACGTTGTCCTCGATGCGGATCCCGGCCTCGCCTTCGAGGTAGATCCCGGGCTCTACCGTCACGACGTTGCGCGAGGCGAGCGTGTCGGCCGACTCCGTCGAGAGACGGGGCGCTTCGTGGACCTCGAGCCCGAGGCCGTGACCGAGCCCGTGGCCGAACATCCCCGCGAACTCTGTGTCGTCGACGACTCGCCGCGCGGCGGCGTCGGCCTCGACGCCTGTCACACCGGCGCGAATCGCGTCCAGTCCTGCCTGTTGGGCGGCAAGGACGACTGCGTACGCCTCCCGGACACGGCCGTCGACCGCGCCGGTCGTGAACGTGCGCGTGTAGTCGGACGGGTAGCCGTCGACCCGGCAGCCGGTGTCGATCACGACCGTCTCGCCGGTGCCGACTCGGCGGTCGCCGGCTCGTGCATGCGGACGAGCGGCGTTCGGTCCTGCGGCGACGATCGACTCGAACGCCACGGCCTCGGCACCCTCCTCGTGGAAGAGCTGCTCGATTGTCCAGGCAATCTCTCGTTCGCTCCGCCCGACGAACGGCTCTTCCGCGAGGCGCTCGAACATCCCGTCGGTGATCTCGCAGGCGCGTCGGATCGCTGCGAGCTCGTCTTCGTCCTTGATCGCCCGAAGACCTTCGACCAGGCCGCTGCGTGGCACCGGGTCGACATCGCCGCTTCGCAACGTCTCGTAGTTGCTGAAGGAGACGGCGTCGGCCTCGAACGCGATGCGACCCGAAAGCCGCGTGGCGAGATCCTTCAGCAGCGCCCGATTCGTCTGCTCGAACTCGACACCGTCGACCGCCCGCGCAGCCTCGGCGTAGCGGAAGTCGGTGAAGAGTCGCACGCGATCGGGCTCGACGAGCAGAGCCGCGTTCGAGCTTTTGAAGCCTGCGAGATAGCGGATGTTGGCGGCATTCGTGACGAGAAGCGGCTCCTCGAGCCGTTCGCGCAGACGCGTGATGCGCTCTGTCAAGGCGCCGCTCCAACAAGCTGGACGATGAACTCGAGCGCCTCACGGTAGCCATCCGGGCCCTTCCCGAGGATGCGTCTGGCCGCGAGATCGGCGACGACCGACACTCGCCGCCACTCCTCCCGCTCCTCGATGTTCGAGAGGTGAACCTCGACGATCGGGGCGTCGAGCAGCTCGAGGGCATCACGGATCGCATACGAGTAGTGCGTCCACGCGCCGGGGTTCACGACCACTCCGTCGGCCCAGTCGAGCGCGTCGTGGCACCACCCGATGTATTCACCCTCGTGATTCGTCTGGCGGCAGCGGACGTGGCACCCGAGGTCGGACGCCCACTCGTAGATGCGCGTCTCGAGCTCAGACAGGGAGATTCCGCCGTAGAGAGCAGGGTCACGACGCGCCACGACGTCGAGATTCGCGCCGTTCAGGACCACGACTTGCATCGCGGCACTCTAATCGGCGATCAGTTGATCCAGCGCGGCGCGAACCTCGGCCTCGGGACGCGCCGCCACGAACGGCCCTCGGTCGTCGAGCATGACGATCCGCACCTCGCCGGTCCGAGACTTCTTGTCGCGACGGAGGGAAGCCCACGCGCGTTCGCGGTCGACGCGGACAGGCTTCGGCGCCAGCACGTCTTCGACGACGTCCGTCGGCCGGCCGGACAGCCGCAGTGCCGCCAGAAGCCCGAGCCCGACGGCCGTGCCATGGCTCACACCCTCGTATCTTGCGGCCGCCTCGAGCGCGTGCGCGAACGTGTGGCCGAGGTTCAGGAAGGAGCGCTCCGCCCGGTCGTACGGGTCGCGCAGGCAGAGAGCCGTCTTGAAGGCGGCCGACCGGCGAACCAGCTCCGGCAGCGGCAGTTCCCAGAGCGGTTCACCCGCCAACAGGCCGGTCTTCGTCACCTCGGCCATTCCTTCCCGAAGCTCACGATCGGGCAGCGTGTCGAGCAGTCTCGGATCGACCACGACGCGGACCGGCCAATGGAACGCACCGACGAGGTTCTTCCCGTCGGGCAAGTCGATCGCGGTCTTCCCGCCGATCGCGGCGTCCACCTGCCCGATGAGCGTCGTCGGGACGGCCACCCAGTCGATGCCGCGTAGATACGTCGCGGCGGCAAAGCCGGACACATCTGTCGTGCAGCCGCCGCCGAGCGCGACCAGCGTGCCGTCACGATCGAGCCGAAGCTCGCTCCACAGCCGCGCGACGACTACGACGGTCTTGGCCTCTTCTCCTTGAGGAACCTCGTGGATCGAGATCAGGCGTTCGCGCAACGCGACCTGCGCGTCGGCGCCGTGGATCCCGGCGACGTGCGGGTCCGTAACAAGGGCGACTTGACCGTCGCCGGGCGTGAGCTCGCCGACCAGCTCGAGCGATCCAGCGCGAACCTGGACGCCGCCCGCGGCCAGGACGACGTCGTCGGCATCGTCGGCGCGAGCGTCCGCGACCTCTTCGTAGACCGCGTGTCTGCGCGCGTGCAACGCGTGGAACTCCGACTCGTCCCGGGCAAGCGGCCGGCCGCTCCCCGAGCTCCGCGCCCAGGCAGTCTCCCCATCGACGTCGAGGAAAACGCTGAACGCGCGCTCCTGCAGCGCAGCACGGATCGCGGGCGTCTCGACGGCACCGCCTCCGAGCGCAATCACCGCCGGGTGTGGCTCATGGAGCGCCGCGATCGTCTTGCGCTCCTCCTGTGCGCGGAACTCGCTCTCGCCGCGTTCCTCGAAGAGTTCCGCGATCGTCTTGCCGAGGTCTGCCTCGAGCTCGCGGTCGACGTCGACGAAGACGCGGCCGAGCCGCTCGGCGACGACCCGCCCCACGGTCGACTTCCCGGCGCCCATGAAGCCGACCAGCACCAGGTGACGGCTCAGCGCGTTCGCGGCTGCCAGTCGATGCGCTCCAGGTACGCGTGGTGGGAAGCGACGAAATCGGCGAGCGCGTCGCCGCCGAACTTCTCGCGGGCCGCGACTGCAAGCTCCCAGGCGACGCACGCCTCGGCGACGACGGCCAGTGCCTCGACAGCCGCAGTGTCACTCCGTTCGACGAGCGCCTCCGCCGGTACTCCCGTCCCGAGGTCGACCGAGGCCAGCGGCCTCATCAGAGTGGGTAGCGGCTTCATCGCCGCGCGGATCACCAGTTCCGCGCCGTTCGACACGCCGCCCTCGATGCCGCCGGCGTGATTGGTCTCGCGATAGAGGCCTTGCTCGTCGCGGAGGATCTCGTCGTGTGCCTCCGACCCGCGCTTCGTCGCAAGCTCGAACCCGTCGCCGATCTCGACGCCCTTCACCGCCTGCGTTCCCATCAGCGACGCGGCAAGCCGTGCATCGAGCCGCTCGTCCTTCGTCGCATACGACCCGAGACCCGGTGGTGCGCCCACCGCCCTCACCTCGATGATCCCGCCGACGGTGTCACGCTCCTCGCGCGCCTCGTCGATACGCGCCTCGAGATCCTCCGTCACGACACGACTGCCGACGGTCACCCCGATCGTCCCGATCAGCGCCTTCGCGACCGCGCCGGCGGCCACGACGACCGCGGTGTGCCGGGCGCTCGCGCGCTCGAGCGCGTCCCGCACGTCGGCGAGCCCGTACTTGAGCGTGCCCGCCAGATCTGCATGGCCCGGCCGCGGCAGCGTGACGGGCTTCGCACCCTTGCCGACCGCGTCGCCTTCCGGGGGCCACGGGCTCATCCCCCACTTCCAATTCTCGTGATCGCGGTTGCGGACGACGAGCGCGAGAGGCGTCCCGAGCGTCCGGCCGTGTCGGAGCCCTGCGAGGACCTCGACCTCGTCTTGCTCGATCTGCTGCCGCGGGCTCCGGCCGTAACCCCGCTGGCGACGTCGCAGATCGACGTCGATCGCTTCCTTCTCCAACCCGAGCCCGGCGGGAAGGCCGGTCACGACGGCGACGAGCGCAGGGCCGTGAGACTCGCCGGCGGTAACGAGCTCGAGCGCCATCAGCCGGAGCGTACTGTGGCGAGCATCAGGTCAAGCGGCGCGGGGATGCCCGTCCACAACGTGAATGCTGCCGCGCCCTGGGCCGCGAGCACGTCGAGGCCGTCGACGACGTTCGCGCCGTTTCGCTCCGCTGCGTGCGCGGTCGCCGTCCGCGGATACGGCACGTCGACGAGTGTCTGCCCGGCCTGTAGCTCGACCAGGACAGCGTCGCGCTCCGACGTCGCGTTGACGACCACGTCGAAGTCCGCCACCGCAGGCGGCCACGGCCCGCGGCGCGAGAACCGCACCGACTCCCTACGCGCTTCGGCGAATGCGGTGGCAGCGCCGCCGTCGCCGAGGATCGCGATCCGCCCTGGCGCGACCGAGTCGAGCACGGCCGCGTCTGTCGAATGGCCGTATACACGACCGTCCCGAACGACGAGAGTGTTCACCGACTGCAGGTCGGTTTCGACGAGCTCCGCGACGGCGAGCTTGTGGGGCGTCGTCACATTCGCACCCGCGAACCCGAGGGCGACGAGCCCTCCCACCGCAGCGTCGAGGTCTTTCGCGCGCACGCGGAGCGCCATATAGGTCCAATCGAGCCCGACGGCGCCGAACGCGGCGTTTTGCATCAGCGGCGACAGGGAGCTCGAGACAGGATCGCCGAGCAATGCGACGAGCCGCGTGGCGGCCGAGGTCACGGACCGCCGTAGCCGTGGGCGTTCGCGTACGCGTTGAAAGCATCGGCGCTTGCGGTGAAGAAGTGGTGCTTCTTGTCCGGCTTGCGCACGAAGTAGAGGTAGTCGACCTTCGCCGGGTGCGCTGCGGCACGCATCGACGCCAGCCCGGGACTGGCGATCGGCGTAGGTGGCAGACCGGCGTGGTTCCGCGTGTTGTACGGCGACTCGCTCGCGAGCTGTGACTCGTGGATCGACTCCGTCGGCGGGATGTTCAGGCCGTAGCGGAGCGTCGCGTCGATTCCCAGCGGCATGCGCGCATGCAGTCGGTTGTAGATGACGGCGGCAACGAGCGGACGTTCGGCAGGGACGAGCGTTTCCTTCTCCACCATCGACGCGATGATGAGCACGTCGTAGGGCGTCAGGTTCTTCGCGCGCGCGTAGCTCAGGTCGAGCGTGTTCCAGTTGTCGCAGAAAGCCGCGAGCTGTTCCCCGACGAGCTGCGCCGACGTGGTCTTCGGGAAGAACTCGTACGTCGCGGGAAAGAGGAAGCCCTCCATCGCCGTCACTCTCCCTCTGAAGCACGCAGGCGTCCGGGGGGTGCGCGTAGCGGCGAGATACGTCCGACGGGTCAGGCGGGTCCGAACGTGCCGCTTGCGCTCGGCGATCTTGCCGACTGCCTGAACGCGTTCCGCCATCAGTTGCCGGGTGAAGCCCTCGGGAAAGATGATGTGGAACGGCTTCGGGATTGCGATCACGGTCTCGACGGTCCCGGTCGGCGTCGTCTCCGTCACCGTCCGGAGGAGCATGTTCCTGGGGACGGAGGTGAGCTCCAGCGTCTGCTTGTCGTTCTCCCGGCCGCCGATCGCAGCCACGGCGAGCCAGCCGAGGCCGCCGAGGACGATGAGGAGGCCGCCGAGCGCAAGGCCCCGCCGGAGAGCGAGCCGGCTTCGGCTCGGGCGCCGTGGTGCGCCCGGCTCGGGCGGCATCAGGCCGGAGCTCGGCTCGCCCACGCCAGGTAGCCCGAGAGAAGGTGTGCCGCCGCCCGGGCGTCCTCGGGCGCCGACTCAGCCTGCGCCTGCGCCGCAAGCGTCGTCGTGAAGCGCTCGTCGAAGGTGACGAGAGGCACGGTCGTGACAGCCGCCAGCGCGTCGATGAAGCGCTCGGTCTCACGCACCTGCTCGCCGCGCTCACCTGCGAGCGTGAGCGGCAAGCCGACGACCACTCGGTCGACGGTGTGTTCCTCGACGAGCGCCGCGATCTGCCCGAGGCCCTTCTCGGTTGCCGCGCCCTCGATCACGCAGAGCGGCCGGGCGATCGTCCCTGTCGGGTCTGAAACGGCGACGCCTGTGCGCGCCAGGCCGTAATCGAGCGCAAGGATCTTCACCGAAGCGCCGTGACGATCAGCTCTTTCGCCTTCTCGAGGGCCTCAGGGAGCCGCTCGGGCGCCGTCCCACCAGCGCGCGCCATCGTCGGCCGCCCACCGCCGCCGCCTCCGACGATCGCAGCCGCAGCCTTCACGACATCCGCGGCACTCACTCGGTCGGCCACGCTGTTGTCGAAGTTCGCAACCAAGTGAACCTTTCCGTCTTCGCGGGTTCCAAGCACGACCGCCGCCGGCGCCTGCCTCTGCTTGAACCGATCGGAGAGATCCAGCAGCGCGTCAGCGGTCAGGCCGTCCACGGCCTGCGCGATCACGCTCACGCCCTCGACGCTGTCGATCTCGGGCGCAGCGACCTCGGCGGCCCGCGCCGGCTCCGCTTTCTTCGTCTCCTTGCGCACGCGTACGAGCTCAGCACGCAGCTCTTCCGCTTCGTGGAGCCCGCCGCGGAGGTACGCGTAGGCCGCACCCGAAGTGACAGCCTCGATCCGCCGCGCGCCGGCGCCGACAGAGCCCTCCGACAGGACCGCGAAAGCACCGATCTCGGCGGTCGAGCGGACGTGCGTCCCTCCGCAGAGCTCCCGCGAGTAACCGTCGATCTCGACGACGCGCACGTGCTCGCCGTACTTCTCGCCGAACAGCATCATCGCCCCGAGCCGCCGCGCCTCCTCGATCGGCGTGGCGAACGCGCGCACCGGCAGGTTCTCGAAGATCTTCTCGTTGACCTGTTCCTCGATCTCTGCGCGCTCTTCCGCCGTCAACGCCTGCGGATGGGTGAAGTCGAAGCGAAGCTTGTCCGGACGAACCGCGGAGCCGGCCTGCCGCACATGATCGCCGAGCACTTCCTGAAGTGCTTTGTGGAGAAGGTGCGTCGCGGTGTGATTGGCGATCGTCGGAAAGCGCACGTTCCACGGGACGAGCGCGCGCACGCGGTCGCCCTCCGCGAAGCCCTCGCCTTCGAGGAGCAAGACCTGATCGTCCTCGAGGCGATACGCATCACGAAGCTCCGCGCGTACGCCGCTGCCGTCGTCGCGCTCGATCACGCCCTCGTCGGTCACCTGGCCGCCGCCGGCCGGATAGAACGGCGACTCGCGGAGCTTCGCGAGGAAGAGGCCGTCGCCGACCTCTTCGAGCGCGCCGATCTGGGTCAGCACGTCGAGCTTCTCGTAGCCGACGAACTCGGTCTTGAAGCCGCCGCGCCGCGCGAGCTCCGCTGCGCGCCGGTCGTCCTTCGAGATCGCGGCGCGAGACCGCGCGCGCTGCTCCGCCATCAGGCGCGTGAACTCCTCGTCGTTGACACCGAGGCCGCGTTCGCGCGCCAGCTCCTGCGTGAGCTCGAGCGGGAATCCGTATGTGTCGTGCAGCTTGAAGGCGTCGGCGCCGGAGATGTCGCCGTCCTGCTGCGCGACCTCCTCGAACAGGCGCATGCCGCGCTCGAGCGTTCTGCCAAACCGTTCCTCCTCTGCCGTGAGGATCCGGTGGATGTCGGCACGATGATCCTCGAGCTCGGGATATCCGGACCGAAACTGTTCGACGACGACGTCGGCCAGCCGGGCAAGGTACGGCGCCTCGAGCCCGATGCGCGATGCCTGCAATACCGCGCGGCGGATGATGCGGCGCATCACGTAGCCGCGGGCTTCGTTCGAGGGCGCGACGCCGTCGGCAGCGAGGAAGGTCATGCCGCGCCCATGGTCGGCGAGGATGCGATGAGCCTTCGTCGCGTCGGGCGAATCGCCGTAGCCGACGCCGCTCTCCGCCTCGAGCCAGCGCATGATGTTCTGGTAGCCGTCCGTCTCGTAGACGCTCAGGACGTCCTGCAGGACGGAGGCCGTCCGCTCGAGCCCCATTCCCGTGTCGACGTTTTGCTTCGGGAGCGGCGTGAGCTTGCCGTCCGCGTGCAGCTCGAACTCCATGAAAACGAGGTTCCAGAACTCGAGAAAGCGCTCGCAGCGCGTGCAACTCGGCTTGCAGTCGGGCTCGCCGCAGCCGATCTCTTCGCCGCGGTCGTAGTACATCTCGCTGTCGGGACCACACGGGCCCGGGCCGCCGACCGACCAGAAGTTCTCGCTGGTCGGCAGCCGCACGATGCGCTCGGGCGGCTGGCCGATCGCCTCCCAGAGCCTGATCGCCTCTCCATCCTCGCCGAGCCCGAGCTCCGGATCGCCCGCGAAGACGCTCACCCACAGGCGCTCCAGGTCGAGGCGCAGGTGCTCGGTGAGGAACTCCCAGGCGAGCTCGATCGCGCCCTCCTTGAAGTACTGGCCGAACGAGAAGTTCCCGAGCATCTCGAAGAAAGTCAAATGGGAGCCGTCGAGCCCGACCTCGTCGATGTCGGGCGTCCGGAAGGACTTCTGCACCGTCGTGAGCAACGGGGCCGGCGGCGTCTCGCGGCCGAGGAAGTACGGCATCAGCGGCTGCATCCCGGCTGTCGTCAGCAGCGTCGACCGGTCGTCCGCGCGCGGGATCAGCGAGGCCGACGGACGGAAGACGTGGCCCTTCGACTCGAAGAAGGCGCGGTAGCCCGCGCGCAGCTCATCCGACGTGCGCATTCCTCGATTGTAGGTGCGGGCTAGGCGGGGCCTTCGGCCACGAAGACCGTGCTGTGGGTGCGGACGCGGAGGGTCTCGCCGCGCTCGGCGACAGCGGCCAATGGGGAGAGGTTCTCGGAGCTCGCAGCGAAGCGACGGATCGTGTCGGGATCCATTGTCGTTGCGCCGTGAGCGTCACGCCGCTCGACCTGCTCGAAGTGCCGGCTGAGGATGTCAGCGCCGTTCTCGCTGCGGAACGTGAACCGGAGGTGTGAGTTTTCCGAGGCCGCCCTCTCCCACAGCTCCTGAAAGTGGTCGGTCGAGTTCGTCACCGCAACGAGCCGCCCGGTGGACTTCAGCACGCGTGCCAGCTCCGCGAGGCCGCGATCGAGATCGGCGACGTGGAAGAGCATCCACGCAGCGACGGCGACGTCGAACTCGCGATCGCCGAAGGGGAGCTCTTGCACGTCGCCCACGCGTGCTTCGAGCCCCTTCGAGCGCTGAATCTCGACCATCCGCTCCGACTGGTCGACCGCGACGAGTTCTGCCCCGAGCTCCTGAACGATCCGCTCCGCCAGCTCGCCTTCACCTGCGCCGACTTCGAGCACGCGACGTGGACGCACTTCCGCGACCGCCTGGAAGGCGAGCTCGCGGGGATCGTCGCCTTCAGCCCTTGCGTACGCGGCTTTCCGGGCGCGCAGCTGGTCTTCCCGCTCGTATTGCTCCCGGACGTAGTCCGAGTCTTCGATGCGCCGCATCAACCGCGGACGGCGCGGCGCGGTTGCTGTACCTCTTCCTCCTCTGCGATCTCTTCGCGGATCTTCTCCAGCGAGCGACGGATCAGACGGGAGACGTGCATCTGCGAGATCCCGACCTGCTGCGCGATCTGCGACTGCGTGAGGCCCTTGAAGAACCGGAGATGGAGGATGGTCCGCTCGCGGTCGTCGAGAACGCGGAATCCGGGCGCGAGGACGGCGCGATCCTCCGATACCTCGTACTCGTGCTCCTCGGTGCCGATCGACTCGAGCGGATCGAGCTCCTCGCCGTCCTCCTGGCTGCCGCCGCCGGTGGAGAGCGAAAGAGACGAGTAGGCGCGGCCCGATTCGAGCGCCTCGAGCACTTCCTCCTCTTCGGTTCCCGCGGCCTTCGCCAGCTCCGAAATCGTCGGCGAGCGGCCGAGCTGCACGGTGAGCTGCTCGACCAGCCGCGAGAGCTGGACGTTGAGCTCCTGGAGCCCGCGCGGGACACGCACCGACCAGCCCTTGTCGCGGAAGTGCCGCTTGATCTCGCCGATGATGTTCGGCGTCGCGTACGTCGTCAGCTCGACACCGCGGTCGAGGTCGAAGCGGTCGATCGCCTTGATGAGGCCGATCGCCCCGATCTGGACGAGATCCTCCAACTGCTCGCCGCGATACGAGTAGCGGCGCGCCAGCGACCGAACGAGCGACATGTACTGCTCGATCAGCTGCTCGCGCGCCTGCAGGTCGCCCTCTTCGTGATAGCGACGCAGGAGGACTTTGTCGTTGTTCACTGCTGCACTTCCCTCAACTTCTCGACGCGTTGTGTGAGCTCGACCCACTCGCCCCCATTGCGGTCGACGATCTCCACGCTGTCGCAGACCGTCCCGAGAATCCGGCCGAGGTCGAGCGTCTCGCCCCGCCCCTGCTGAAGCTCTTCGCGCACCGACTGGAGCGGCCCGATCGACGTCCGGAGCGCGCCGTCGAGGACGCGCACGACAACCGTGACGTCCTCTCCGCCTGCATGCCGCTCGAGGAGTGCGTCGACGGCGAGCTCGAGATCCTCGAGCCGCTCGTACGTCAGATCGAGGCGCACGGCTAGCCCACCCAGAACGAGGTGGGCGACACGGTGAAACGCTTCGTCAGCAGGCAGCGTCAATGAAATCTCGTCCCCGTTCAACTCATCGCCTCCAATCGACCCGACGATAGAACGAAGAAGTCCTGTTCGTGGTTCCGCACTACGATCGGATCAGCCCCGATCCGACCACGACGTCGTCTTCGTAGAGAACAGCGGCCTGCCCCGCGGCGACGCCGTATGCGGGCTCGTCGAGCTCGAGCCTGAAGCCGCGCGCTGTCTCCTCGACGGAGGCCGGTACGGCGTCCGATCGATAACGAAGCTTGGCCTCGGCGCGCTCGAGCGGGACGTACAGCCGACCCCTCGCCTCGATCGACGTCCGCGCCAGCGACTCGCGCGGACCAACGACCAACGTGTTCGAACGCGCGTCGGTGCGCAGCGCGTAGAGCGGCGTGCCTGACGACACGCCGAGGCCCCTGCGCTGACCGGGAGTGAAGCGCCAGTAGCCGGCATGGCGACCGAGGTGACGCCCTGTCTCGTCGACCACGGTGCCTTCTGCGCGGTGGAGCCCGCGGCGCTCGAGGAACGCGCGGTAGTCCCCTCCGGCGAGAAAGCAGGCTTCCTGGCTTTCGCTCCGACGGGCGACGGCGAGACCGGCGCGTTCGGCCTCGGCCCTCGTCTCCGCCTTGGTCTGCTCGCCGAGCGGGAACGCGAGCCTGTCGAGTCGCCGCGGATCGAGGCGGGCGAGCATGTAGGACTGGTCCTTGCGGCGATCGGCCGCGCGGGCGAGCAGTCGCCGGTCACGGTGCTCGACGATGCGCGCGTAGTGCCCGGTGGCGAGCGTGTCCGCGCCGGCACGGCGCGAGAACGCCAGCAGCTGCGCGAATCGGAACGAGCCGTTGCAGCGGATGCACGGGTTCGGGGTCTCGCCGCGCTCGTAACCGCGCACGAACGGATCGACGACAGCGCGGCGGAATGCGTCGCGGAGGTCTAGCGTCACGTGCGGAAGACCGAGCGCGTGGCACGTTTCACGAGCGGTGATCACGGCCTCCGGCGAGCAGCAAGCGCGCTCGGAATCAGGCCCTTCAGGATCGAGCCAGAGGCGCAAGGTCACGCCGATCGCGTTCGGCAGCGACTTGAGCAGCACGACGGCGGAATCGACCCCGCCGCTCATGGCGACGGCTACCCGCCCAGGCGAAGGAGCCGCGCGGAAGGCGGGCCCGATTGCGTTCGCAAGCGCGTCGACAGCGAGCGTCTCGCCGCCGACAGCGGCAGCCTCGAGCAGCGTCATCCCGACAACAGACCGCGCGAGCCCGTCGGAGTCAGCGTCGACGATGCGGTCGCCGTCCAGGTGCAGCCGAACGAACGCAAAGTCGGAACCGCGTGCGGAGTCGCCGATCAACTCGGTCATAAAAATCAGGCTAGCGAGAGATCAGGAGGATGCTCCCTTTTGCGAGCGTTCGCTCACAATCAAGGTGTACAGCAGTTCAAAGGCCGCGAGTGCCGGCTCCGCCGGCGCTCGCCGCGAACGCTCTCGGAGAGCACTCCAGCAGCAAGATCATCATGCGAGCGAAGCGAGCGGATCTTGCTGCTCGCCTGCTCGACTCTGCCGTGACCTGCGCCCGCTGTGAACCTGGAAATCCAGGTGGGTGCCGAGCCGACTGTCGGCGCGCGAGCGCCTCGGCCGGACACGTGCTCCCTCAGCTGTGGTGTTGGTTCTACATGGAATGCGCAGGCCACGAACAGAGTCGGGCAAGACGCAGAGTAGCGATCAACGGGCGTATCGCCACTGGACCTTTTGCACCCCGTGGAGATCGAGGCGGTTCGCCAGCGCCTTCGTCAGGTCGAAGTCTCGGCCGACGCCTCTCGGCCCGCGGTCGACGACCTGCGTCAGCACCTCGCGTCCGTTGAACCGCACGTAGAGCCTGACGCCGCACGGAAGCACCGGATGCGCAACACCTTCGGTCGCTTTGGTGAGCGGCCGGCCGCAAGCCGTCCGCCGGTGTCGCGCGGTCGGCCCATACGGGGCCGCTCGGGCCGTGTAGTAACCGTTCTCGGTGCCCGGGACGGGAACAGCGCTCGGAACCTCGGCGCGGCCGTCGCCTCCCCGCCGGGCAATCGCAAGAGCGGCGATCGCGGCGACGAGCGTAACGCCGGCGAGCCAGAGCGATCGCTGCAGCAATGTCGGCCTCACGAGCGCGATGTTAGGCGCCCGGCCTTACGGCTGCGGGGGGACGTCGAGCTTGATCCCGAGCTCGGCGAGTCGTTCCGACGGAGCTCCGGCCGGTGCTCCCGTAAGGGGATCAGAGCCGCTCGCCGTCTTCGGGAAGGCGATCACTTCGCGGATGTTCGACTCGCCGGCGAGCAGCGCGAGAAAGCGGTCGAGACCGAGCGCGAACCCGCCGTGCGGCGGCGTCCCCATTCGCAGCGCCTCGAGGAACCAGCCGAACTTCGCCCGCGCTTCTTCGTCGGTCATACCCATGGCGCGGAAGATGCGCTCCTGTACGTCCTGCCGGTGGATCCTGATCGATCCCGAGCCGAGCTCCCAGCCGTTCCAGACGAGGTCGTACGCATTGCTCAAGGCGCGGCCGGGATCCTTCTCGATCAGATCCTCGTGGCCCTCGATCGGCCCGGTGAAGGGGTGGTGCACGAACGTCCAGGCTCCCGTCTCCTCGTCTTTCTCGAACAGCGGGAAGTCGAGCACCCAGAGGAACTCGTCCAGGCCGGCGTCCACGAGGCCGAGCTCCTCCGCCAGGTGTGATCGAAGCGCGCCGAGGACGCGCTCGGCGGCCGCAGGCGTGTCCGCTGCGAACAGCACCGTCGATCCGGGCGGCGCCGCGAAGGCGGCCAGCTCCTGCTCGGAGAGGAACTTCGCGATCGGCGAACGCACTTCGCCGTCTCCGTCGATCACGAGATACGCAAGGCCCTTGGCGCCCCACTCCTTTGCGAATTCCTCCAGTCGCTGCAGCTGTGCGCGAGACAATTCGGCCGGCACGACGAGGAAGCGGACGCATTCGGTATCCGCGAAGACGCCGAACTGTGATCCGCGGGTGACCTCCGTCGCTTCCTGGATCTCGAGCCCGAATCGCAGGTCGGGCTTGTCCGAGCCGAAGCGAAGCATTGCGTCGGCATAGCTGAGGCGGCGGAACGGACGTGACGGCGGCGTCCGTCCGAGCGCCTCGAACGATGCGACGACTGCGCGCTCGAGGACGTCGAGCACCTCTTCACGCGTCGGGAATGCGAGCTCGAGGTCGAGCTGCCGGAACTCGAACTGGCGATCCGCGCGCAGGTCCTCGTCACGCCAGCAGGTCGCGATCTGGTAGTAGCGATCGGCCCCGCCGATCATGAAGAGCTGCTTGAACAGCTGCGGCGACTGGGCGAGCGCGAAGAACTTCCCCGGCTGCAGGCGGACGGGCACGAGGAAGTCGCGCGCCCCCTCGGGCGTCCCGAGCGTCATCGACGGCGTCCAGATGTCGATGAAGCCCTGCTCTTCCATCGACCGCCGGATCGCCGCGACCACAGTCGCCGTAAGCCGCACGTTCCTCTGCATTCGGTCGCGGCGGAGGTCGAGGTAGCGATAGCGGAGGCGCACAGGTTCCTCGACGCCGTCGTCGTCAAGTTGGAACGGGAGCGGATCCGACCGCGCGACGATTTCGAGCTCGTCGACCTGAATCTCGACCTCGCCCGTCGCAATGTTCGGATTGACCGCGTCGTCGGCACGGCGAACGACCTCGCCTCGTGCACGCAGGACGAACTCCGAGCGGATCCCGTGCGCGGCTTCCGCCGCGTCGGCCGCGCGTTCCGGATTCACGACGAGCTGCACGATGCCGGTGTGGTCCCGCAGATCGATGAAGACGAGGCCGCCGTGATCGCGCCGGCGTGCCACCCACCCCGCGACCGCCAACGTGCTGCCGACGGCGTCGGCGCGAACGGCACCGCAGTGAACGTCGCGCCAGCGGTTCACGATGCAATCCTCTCGACGACGTCCTCGAGCGGAGCGCTCCACTCGGGGCCGCCGTGCTCGCGCACCGTCGCCTGGTCGCCGTCCACCACCACGATCCGGCCGGAACGGAGCCGGCCGGCGTGGGTGAACTGTCCCTTCTCGGAGCGGCCGGCGTAGTCCATGTCGGCGCGCAACCCCCGTCGGCGGAGCTCCGCGAGCAGCGGCAGCACGCGGGGACGCTCGGCAATGTCCTCGACGACGAAGAAGACGTCGACCGGCTCCTGTTCTGCCTTTGCGTCCTCGAGCGAGAGCAGCAGCCGCTCGATGCCGGCTCCGAACCCGATCGCCGGCGTCGGCGATCCGCCGATCTCCTCGATCAGGCCGTCGTAGCGGCCGCCTCCGCAGATCGTGTCCTTGGCGCCGATCGCCTCGTCCTTGAACTCGAAGGTCGTCCGCGTGTAGTAGTCGAGACCGCGGACGAGCGTCGGCGACAGCTCGTAGGTGACGCCGTACGCGTCGAGATATTCACGGACGCGCGCAAAGTGCTCACGGCACTCGTCACAGAGCGAGTCGCCGATCTTGGGAGCGTTCTCTAGCAGCGCTTGCACGCGCTCCGATTTCACGTCGAACACGCGGAGCGGCGAGGTCGCGCGTTTTGCACGCGCCTCTTCGTCGAGCTCCTGCTCGTGCGCATCGAGCCACGCGCTGAGCCGCTCGACGTAGGCCGGACGGCAGTTGCGGTCGCCGATCGAGTTTAAGTCGAGCGTGTACGCAGTAACGCCCATTCGTCGGAGCAGCTCGGCATAGAGCTGGATCACCTCCGCGTCGATCGCGGGATCGTCTGTGCCGATCGCCTCCACCGAGAGCTGCCAGTGCTCGCGATAGCGGCCCCTTTGCGGCCGGTCGTACCGCCACATCGGACCGATCGTGTAGAGCTTCTGCGGCTGCGGCTCGCGATGGAGCCCGTGCTGGAGATACGCCCGGCAGATCGGAGCCGTGCCCTCCGGCCGCAACGTCAGCGAGCGTCCGCCACGGTCCGTGAACGTGTACGTCTCTTTCTGGACCACGTCCGATCCGCCGCCCGAGGTGCGCACGATCAGCTCGGTGTCTTCGAACGCGGGCGTGTCGATGCGGCGGTAGCCGTAGAGGCCGCAGACGGCCTCCATCTCTCCCTTCGTCCACTGCCAGAGCGGCTGCTCGGAGGGGAGGGTGTCGTTTGTGCCGCGCGGCGCCTCGAAGCGCGTCACGCGCGCAACTCCCCGAGGAAGGGGTTCCTGGCGACCTCGGCCCCGAGTGTCGTCTTCGGGCCGTGACCGGGGTAGACGACGGTCTCGGCCGGGTACCGGTCGGCGAGGGTCCGGATCGACTCGACCAGCGTGTCCCAGTCGGCGCCCGGGAGATCCGTTCGGCCGACCGAGCCCGCGAACACGACGTCGCCGGAAAAGAGGGCTCCGTCGGTGTAGTACGCCAGGTGTGCGGGTGAGTGCCCGGGGACGCGCAGCGTCTCGAAGGACATCCCGGCGAGCTCGAGCGACTCATCCCCCTTGAGTAACACGTCCGGCGTGTAGGGACGGAGGCGGATGCCCGCAGGCACGAAGCTGTTCACGTCCTCGAGGAGAAGACGCTCGTCTTCGGCCATGTAAACCGGAGCCTCGGTCCCCTCGGCCAGATCGGCAACCGCGCCGAGGTGATCCCAGTGGCCGTGGGTGATGAGGATCGCTGCGCATCTCGCCCCCATTCCGGCCAGCTCGAGTCTTAGCCGTGCCGCGTCTCCGCCGGGATCGATGACAACGGCTTCGGCCGCGCCGCGCTCGGCGCGCACGATGTAGCAATTCGTTCCCATCGGACCGAGCTCGTATTGGTCGACGGCAGGCGGCACGGGCGTTTGAGTCTAACGGCGCCCTCTCCGCGCTTTAGGATCCGCGCGGTGCAGCACTGGAACCTGCAGGAGATCGAAACGCCCGGCGGTAGTCGATCGCCCGTCGTGCTCCGATCCGACGGAGCTGCGCGTGCTGTCCTGATCGCTCTCGAGCCCGGCCAACGGCTCGGGGAGCACCAGGTGAAGGAGCGGGCTCTCGTCTCCGTCGTCGACGGCCAGGTGCGGGTCGAGTCCGGCGGAGAGACCGTCGAGGGCACCGCCGGTTGCTTCTTCTCCTTCGACGCTGACGAACGTCGCTCGATCTCGACCGAGAGCGGTGCGCGCATCCTGATGGTCCTCGCACCGTGGCCGGGCGAGGGGCACTACCGCGGCGAGCAGGCTACTTAGCGGTCTTCGCCGTGTCGCGGCGCTCGAGCCGCTTCTTGTACATCCGGTAGGCCAGCGAATCCGTGAAGTAGCTGAACGGAATGAAGAAGGCGATCAGGAAGACCGCCGGCGCGATCTGTTCGACGAGCGACAGATTGCGATTGAAGAACATCATCGCGACGACGAGCAGCGGCCCGAGGACGAGCGCCCGCCGCGCCGATCGCCGCCACGAGGGCGGCTCGATCGCGCGTCTCCGACCGGTCTGCGAGGACGGCTGTCGGTTGTTCTCCTTGCCCGCCTTAGCCTGTCTTCCCCCGTTCTTCTCCTTCTCTGCCTTCCGCTCGGCGGGGTCGACGGCGACTTCGTTCCCCTCGTCGTCGACGTAGACGTACTCGTACTCGTGGCGTCGGGACTTCTGCTGCCTCCGACGCTGCTTCTTCGTCGGCATGTCCGACTAGGGTAACGCCGCCGGCGCCCCTTTGAGGACCACCCGGGCAACGAGTTGGCCGCCGAGGTGGTAGGCGAGGTATCGCCAGTCGGGTGCGTCCAGGAGGACGAGGTCAGCCGCGTATCCCGGGGCAAGCCTGCCGAGCCGATCTGCCCGACCGAGGACGTGAGCGGCGTTGACGGTACACGCGGCGAGGGCCTCCGGCGGCGCGAGCTTCAGCTGGGTAGCGGCGAGCGAGCAGACCAGCGGGAGGCTCTCGCAGAAAGCGCTGCCGGGATTGAAGTCGGTGGCGAGCGCGACGATGCCTCCGTCCTCGACCAGCGCCCGGGCCGGCGGCATCGGCCGCCCGAGGAACAGCGCGCTCGCGGGGAGGAGTACCGCCGCAACCCCGCTCCGAGCGAGCGCTCTCACCCCCTCGGGGCCGGTCGCCTCGAGGTGGTCGACCGAGCGGGCGCCGAGCTCGATCGCCAGCGGGACGGCGCCCTGTTCGGTGAACTGGTCGCCGTGAAGCCGCAATGCGAGCCCGGCGGCCTGGCACGCCTCGAGGTACCGGCGCGCCTGCGCCGCGTGGAACGCGCCGCGCTCGAGGAAGACGTCGGCTGCTTCGGCAAGCTCAGCCGCGCGCGGGAGCACCTCGGCCAGCGCGAAGTCGAGGTACGCGTCGGCATCGGGCCACTCCGGCGGCACCGCATGGGCGCCGAGCCAGGTCGGTGCGCCGCCCGCCTCCCGGACGGCACGCAGCGACGCCAGCTCGGTGTCGCGGTCGAGCCCGTAGCCGGACTTCCCCTCGAACGTCGTCGTGCCCGACCGCAGCATCCAGGCCCGGTGCTCTGCCACCCGCGCTGCGAGTACAGCGGCGCCCGCCTCGCGTGTGGCGCGCACGGTTGACATGATCCCGCCGCCCGCAGCGTGCAGCTCCTCGTAGCTCGCACCCGCAGCCCGCAACGCGAACTCCGCCACACGGTCGCCCGCGAAGCACGGATGGGTGTGGCAGTCGACCAGGCCGGGGATCGCGCACAGCCCCCGCCCGTCGAGCTCCTCGACCTCGCCGAGCCGTGGAAGGTCGCGCATGCGACCGACGGCTTCGATCGCGTTGCCGCTGCACAGGACGTAGGCATCCTCGAGCACCTCCACGTCGGCGAGAGCCGATCCGCGCAGCGGCGCACCGTTGCCCGCCGGCGTTGCGAGCTGCGCGAGGTCTCGGACGAGCAGGCGGCGGTCGCCGCCCGCGGAGCTCATCCGTCTGGGGACGGCGACATCGGTGACTCGAGCCCGTGTGCCTCGGCGGCCTCGAGCGCCTCGGGATAGCCGGCGTCCACGTGACGCATCACGCCCGTGCCTGGATCCGTCGTCAGCACGCGCTCGAGCCGTTCGGCGGCGTCATCGGTGCCGTCGGCGACCACGACCATGCCCGCGTGGATGGAGTTGCCGATCCCGACCCCGCCGCCGTGATGAACGCTCACCCACGTCGCGCCCGCTGCGACGTTGAGGAGGGCGTTGAGGATTGGCCAGTCCGCGATCGCGTCCGAGCCGTCGCGCATCGCCTCGGTCTCCCGATACGGGGAAGCGACCGAGCCCGCATCGAGGTGATCGCGCCCGATGACAACCGGGGCACGTACCTGGCCAGATCGCACGAGCTCGTTGATCGCCAACCCCGCCCGTGCGCGGTCGCCGTAGCCGAGCCAGCAGATTCGCGCGGGCAGCCCCTGGAACGCCACCCGCTCGGGTGCGAGCTCGAGCCACCGCTGCAGCAGCGGGTCGTCGGGAAAGAGCTCGCCGAGCACCGCGTCGATCGCCGCGATGTCGGCAGCCTCGCCCGACAGCGCCGCCCAGCGGAACGGACCGATGCCGCGGCAGAAGAGCGGCCGGATATAGGCCGGGACGAAGCCCGGGTATGAGAAGGCGTCCGCTACGCCACCTTCACGGGCCTCACCTCTGAGGTTGTTGCCATAATCGAAAACATAGCTTCCGGTTCGGACGTACTCCAGCAAGCCCTGGACGTGGGCGACGATCGACTGGCGGGCGCGCACGAGATACCCGTCGGGATCATCCGTCCGCAACGCGGCGGCCTCCTGCACCGAGAGGCCCACCGGGATGTACCCAGTGAGCGGATCGTGAGCGGCGGTCTGATCCGTGACGAGATCGAAGTGCTCCCCGCGACGCGCAAGCTCCGGAACGACCTCGGCCGCATTTCCAAGCAGCCCAACCGACAGCGCCCGCCGCTCGGAGGCAGCCTCGCGAATGCGCGCCAGCGCGGCGTCGAGTGAGTCCGTCGACTCGTCGAGGTAGCGAGTCGCAAGCCGCCGCTCGATGCGCGCTGGGTCGACCTCGACGCAGAGGATCGCGGCGCCGGCCATCGTCCCGGCGAGCGGCTGCGCACCGCCCATTCCTCCGAGCCCCGCCGTCAGGATCGTCCGGCCTGCGAGGTCCGGCGATCCGAAGTGGACCTCGCCCGCCGCCGCGAACGTCTGGTACGTCCCCTGAAGAATCCCCTGCGTGCCGATGTAGATCCAGCTGCCGGCGGTCATCTGCCCGAACATCGTCAGCCCGAGCGCTTCGAGCCGCCGGAACTCCTCCCACGTGGCCCAGTGCGGCACGAGCAGCGAGTTCGCGATGAGGACGCGGGGCGCGCCGGCATGAGTGCGGAAGACCCCGACCGGCTTGCCGCTCTGCACGAGCAGCGTCTCGTCTTCGCGCAGCTCCAGCAGGCTCCGCACGATCGCGCGTAGAGCGGCCGGGTTTCGCGCCGCTTTGCCGGACCCGCCGTACACGACGAGCTCCTCGGGGCGCTCGCCGACTTCGGGATCGAGGTTGTTGAGCAGCATCCGGAGCGGCGCTTCGGTCGACCAGGTGCGCGCGTTCAGCTCCGCGCCTCGCGGCGCCCGGATGCGCGCCAGATCCCCGCAGAGCTCCTCGACGAGAGCATCGAGTGGGCGCGTCGTGCTCACGCGAGCTCCCCCACGTCGCTCTCCACTGCGCGAACGAGTGAGCCGTCGCGTATCGCCGCGGCAACGCTCTCGATGTCGTGCGACAACGGTCGGTCCTCGCCGAGGCGAGCCGAAAGCGTGCGCACGAATGCGTGCGTCGCCCGAACGCCGACACCCGGCTCGAGGGGGGCAAGGAACTCCACAGCCTGTGCGCCGGCAATCAACTCGATCGCGAGCGCCCGCTCTGCGTTCGCAAGCACCTGCCACGCCTTGAGCCCCGACGCGTTGCCCATGGAAACATGGTCCTCCTGGCCCGCGCTCGTCGGAATCGAGTCGATGCTCGCGGGATGGCACAAGGCCTTGTTCTCGCTGACGAGGGACGCTGCCACGTACTGCGGAATCATGAACCCGGAATTCAACCCGCCGTCGACCGTGAGGAAAGCCGGCAGGCCGTCGGACAGGTTCGGGTTGACGAGCCGCTCGAGCCGCCGCTCGGAGATGTTCGCGAGCTCGGAGCTCGCCATCGCCATCGCGTCCAGTGCAAACGCGAGCGGCTGGCCGTGGAAGTTGCCGTTCGAGACGAGGAGCTCGTCCTCGACGAGCACGAGTGGGTTGTCGGTAGCCGCATTCAGCTCGACGGCAACCGTTCCTTCGACATAGTCCAGGAGGTCGCGAGCGGCTCCGTGCACCTGCGGCGCACAGCGGAGCGAATAGGCGTCCTGCACCTTGTCGCACCACCTGTGTGCCTCGTTGATCGCCGACTGTTCGAGCAAGCGGAGGATGTTGGCGGCCGAGTCCGCCTGGCCGCGCAGCGGCCGTAGGCGGTGAATCTGCGGGAGGAAGCTCGTCCGCGATCCCTGGAGCGCCTCGATCGACATCGCGCACGCGAGGTCCGCCGCCCGCGTCAGATGCCGTGCGCGGACCACACCGAGCGCACCGTACGCCGCCATGAACTGCGTCCCGTTGATGAGCGACAGGCCTTCCTTTGCGGCGAGCCTCGTCGGCTCGAGGCCTGCGGCGGCGAGCGCGTCGGCGCCACTCGAGAGCTCGCCGCCGTACCACGCTTGCCCTTCGCCGACGAGTGGCAGCGCGAGGTGTGCCAGCGGTGCGAGATCGCCGCTCGCGCCCACGGAGCCGCGGCTCGGAACGTAGGGCAGCACCCGCCGTTCGAGACACTCGAGCAGCAGCTCGACGGTGTCTATTCGAGCCCCCGAGTTCCCCTTGGCCAGGGCGTTTGCCCGCAGCAGCATCGCTGCGCGGACGACCTCGGGCGGATACGGCTCCCCGACGCCGCACGCGTGGCTGCGCAGCAATCGGAGTTGAAGTTCCTCCGTCTGCTCCTCGGGAATCGACTGCGAGACGAACCGGCCGAAGCCGGTATTGATCCCGTACGTGTGCTCGCGGCTCCCGTGCGCGGCGCGTTCGACGAGCTCGCGCGCTGCGCGCATCTTCCGGCGGGCCTCGTCGGAGAGGGCTGCGCTCGCCCCATCGACGGCGACCGTCCAGACGTCCTCGATCCGGAGATCGTCTCCGGTCAGGCGGATCGCGGTCGCCTGAGCCATCGCGTCGGCCAGTCTAGACCCGAGGACTTCGCCCAAGGAGCCGAAGCTCGAGGACATGGGAGGCGTTGAAGCCGTCGATCCGCAGCATCGCGCCGGCCGCAGCCGCAGCCGCGCCGGCAGGTATGAGCCCGACGAGCTCGGCGCCGGCGATCTCCACGCCGCGCGCACGGGCCTCCCCCTCAACACGCTCGACGACATCGTGCAGCGCGGACGCCTCGTAGTCCTCGACGTTCATGCTTACCTGAGCCCGCCCCGCAAGGGGAAGCGCGAGTCCGAGCGCACGGACGCCGACAAAGCCCCCGTCGCGCTCGCGTACGACGGACGCGATCGCGCGCGCAATCTCGACGTCGTCTGTTGCGAGATTCACGTTGAAGGCGATCAGCGGCGGGCGCGCGCCGACGATGACGCCTCCGGCACTCGGGTGGAGGCGGGTCGGGCCGAAGTCCGGCTGCACCTCGCCGTCGTCGATCCGCCGCTGCAACCCCTCGGGGCCGCCTCGGCGGTAGAACGCCGGCCCGCGACCGGGAGCGCTGTCGCCGTACAGGAAGACTGGCAGCGCGAGCTCGGAGCCGATTCGTCCTGCCAGGCTCAGCGCACAATCAGCCGCACGCGCGCGCTGCTCGGGGTCGAGCGCGACGATCGGGACCACATCGGCCGCCCCGATGCGCGGATGGGCGCCGACGTGACTGCGCAGGTCGATGCGCTCACGCGCGCTGGCGACGCCTCCCAGCAGTGCCTCGACCAACGACGGTTCCTCCGCGACGACCGTGAACACCGAACGGTTGTGATCGGGATCCGAGTGGACGTCGAGCACGTCAGCGTGCGCTGCAATCGCGTCGCGGATCGCGTCGATCGTCTCGCGGTGCCGCCCTTCTGAGAAGTTCGGCACCGACTCGAGCGTCAACTCCACCGCACGTACTCTAAAAAGCGGTGAAGGCCTACTACGACCAGCGCGCTCCGGAGTACGACGACTGGTGGCTCGGGCGAGGTCGTTTCGCGGATCGTGACCGGCCGGGCTGGAACGACGAGCTGCGCCGGCTGGAAACGGTCGTCGCCGAGCTTCCGCCGAAGCGAACGCTCGACGTCGCATGCGGCACCGGCTTCCTCACGAGGCACCTCCGCGGCGAGGTGGTGGGCCTCGACGCGAGCGCGCGCATGCTCGAGCTGGCCCGCGAGCAGGCGCCGTCGGCCGAGTTCACGCGCGGCGATGCGCTTGCGCTCCCATTTGCCGATAGAACCTTCGAACGCGTCTTCGCGAGCTACTTCTATTGCCACCTCGAAACGGACGAGCGCGCACGGTTCCTCGCAGAGGCGCGTCGCGTTGCGCCGGAGCTCGTGATCGTGGCTTCGGTCCGCGGCGACGGCGATGCGTTCGACCGCTGGGAGGAGCGAACGCTCAACGACGGCTCGACGTGGACGGTGTACAAGCGGGTCTTCACAGGCGACGGGCTCGCTGCCGAGCTCGGCGGGGAGATCCTGTTCGAGGGAAGCTGGTTCGTCGTCGTGCGCGCTTGACGCGGCGGCGCTCGTCCTATCGCTCGCTCGCCTCGCTGCAACGCGACCTGAGCGCCTGCCGCGCATGCGTCGAGGCCGGCTACCCGCTGGAGTCACGCCCCGTTCGTAACGAGTACGTCGGCCAGCGCGCGTACATGTTCGGCCAGGCTCCCGGCGTCGTCGAAGGAGCGGAACGGCGTCCGTGGCGGGGCCGCGCAGGCAGGACGCTCCGTCGCTGGCTCGAGCTCGAGGAGGACGAGTTCTACGCGACGTTCTATTGCGCATCGGTGACGCGCTGCTACCCCGGACCCTCACCCTCCGGCCGCGGCGATCGCACCCCAACGCCGCGCGAGCAGGAGCTCTGCTCCTTCTGGCGCGAATGGGAGCTGAACATCATCCGGCCGAAGCTGATCGTGCCTGTCGGCGGCCTTGCGATCCGACGGCTGCTCGGCCTCAGCGGGCTCGCAGACACTGTTGGGAAGCGCTATGAGCTCGGCGACGCGACCGTCGTGCCGCTGCCGCATCCGTCCGGCGCGAGCGGCTGGCTCAACGACCATTCGAATCGTGAGCTGACCACGAACGCCGCCGGCGTCATTCGCGCCGAACTGGCGAGGCTTTGAAACGGGAGCGCGAGGCTAGATTTCTGGGGTGAACGACCAGAGCGGCATCCCGTATCGCGCGACGTTCGCGCGCCTGCTCGGCTTCCTACGGCCGTACAAGCTCTCACTCGTCGTCTCCATCGTGCTCGCGGTGGGGTCGCAGGGGGCCCAGATCGCCCTCGTCTGGGTGACGAAGAACGTCATCGACGACGCGATCGCGCCGCACGATGCCCGCAAGCTGTGGTTCTTCGTCGCCGCGATCGTGGGCCTCGGGCTCGCGCGCGCGAGCTTGATGGCAGGACGGCGCCTGATCTCCGGAAAGCAGGCGCTCGCCGTGGAGATGGACATGCGCCAGGGGCTCTATGCGCATCTCGTTCGCCTTTCCTTCGGGTTCTACGACCGCCACCAGACGGGTCAGCTGATGTCGCGGGCGACCGTCGACCTGCAGGGCGTCCGCTTCTTCCTCGGCTACGGCCTGATCTTCTTCTTCCAGAACGTGTTGACGGTGGTGTCGGTGACGGCAGTCCTCTTTGTGTTCCAGTGGAAGCTCGCATTGATCGTGCTCGCGATCATGCCCGTCCTGATCGTCCTTGCTTATCGCTACAGCCACGTGTCGCACCCCACGTTGCGGGAGGTGCAACAGAAGCTTGCCGACGTCGCGACCGTGGCCGAGGAGAACATCGTCGGCGTCCACGTCGTCAAGTCGTTCGCCCAGGAGCCGCAGGAAGAAAGCAAGTTCAGGCAGCGCTCCGAGGCAGTGTTCCAGCAGACGCTGCGAGCGAATCGCCAGCGGGCCCTGTACGTCCCCTTCATCTCGTGGGTGCCGATGCTCGCGCAGGCCGCGGTCTTGCTGGTCGGCGCGCGAATGGTCGCGAGCGGCGAGCTCACCGTCGGCGGCTTCGTAGCGTTCAACCTCTATCTGGCCATGCTGGTCATGCCCCTGCGGTCGCTCGGGATGTGGATCGGCCAGGCGCAGCGCGCGACCGCCTCCGGCGAGCGGATCTTCCAGGTGATGGACGAGCCCGAGGAAATCGCCGACCGGGTAGACGCCGTCGTCCTGCCGCCCGGCCCCGGCCGCCTGCGCTTCGAGCATGCCGGCTTCGAATATCTGCGTGGGCGTCCGGTGCTCGAGGACATTCACCTCGACCTCGCGCCCGGCACGACCGTTGCGCTGATCGGACATACGGGGTCGGGCAAGACGACGCTCACGTCACTCGTTCCGCGCTTCTACGACGTCACGGCTGGACGTGTGCTGCTCGACGGTGTGGACGTCCGCGACGTGACGCTGACATCGCTGCGCCGCTCGATCGGCGTTATCTCGCAGGACCCCTTCCTCTTCTCGGCAACCGTACGAGAGAACATCACGTTCGGCGCCCCCGAGCTCGACGACACCGAGGTGGAGCGGATCGCACGGCTTGCGGAGGCGCACGAGTTCGTCGAGCGGCTCCCGCACGGATACGACACGGTCATCGGCGAGCGGGGCATCACCTTGTCCGGAGGTCAGCGACAGCGGCTCGCGATCGCGCGCGCGCTCGCAGTCGATCCGCGCGTGCTGATCCTCGACGATGCGACGGCGTCCGTCGACGCGTCGACCGAGGCGCGCATCCGACTCGGGCTGCGCGAGGCGATGAGGAACCGGACGACGCTGATCATTGCCCACCGGCTCTCGACCATTGCGCTGGCCGACGAGATCGTCGTCCTCGACAACGGCCGCATCGCCGCGCGCGGCGAGCACGCAGAACTTCTGGAGGAGAGTCCCGTCTACCGCGACATCTACGAGCACGGTCTGCTCGAGCGGCAGTTTGCGGACGCCGTCGAGGCACGCGCGCAGGTCGATGCGCTGGAGGCCGCCTCGTGATGCGAATCGCCACGGAATCGACACAGTGCTGTGCGCTCTTCTCCGGTAGCGTCGACCGCGGGTGGCGGGTGGCACTTCTCCCCACCCGGGTGGGGCAGTGCGCGCGTGTACCCGAAGGTGGCGCCGGCGCGGAACATGGCGCTCACGCGCAGTACGACGCCGCTGCCGAAAGCGGCGTCGAGGCACAACGAGCTGTCGACGCGAAGGGTCTCCGCCGGTGAGGGTCTGGCAGCCCGGCAGCCACCTGAGCGCGCAGCGCGGCGCGCAGGTCGAGGACTGGTCTTGGCGGCGCACCCGCCGCCGGGTCGCCGCGCTCGCCCGGCTGACGCGGCCGTACACGCTCCGCACGGCGCTCTCGGTCGCCTCCCTGCTGGCCGCGACTGCGACCGCATTAGCGCCGCCGCTCCTCGCGAAGTACGCCGTGGACGACGCGATCCACGACAACGACCTCGAGCAGCTCTGGTGGATCGTGGGCGCCTTCCTGGCAGCCGGGCTCCTCAACTGGGCGATGAGCTACGCGCAGACGTACCTGACCGGCTGGGTCGGAGAGCGGATTCTCGCCGATCTTCGTATCCGCCTCTTTCGCCACTTGCAGCGGCTCTCCCTCGGTTTCTACGAGCGGACGCGCGCAGGCGTGATCATCAGCCGCCTGACGAACGACGTCGAGGCGATCGACCAGCTCGTGACAGACGGCGTCACCAGCCTCGTCCAGAACACGCTGACGCTGCTCGGGACGGCAATCCTCCTCTTCATCCTGGACTGGCGGCTGGCGCTCGCGACGCTGGCCGTGATTCCGCTGATGAGCATCGGCACGGTGATCTTCCGCATCCGCTCGACGCGCGCCTACAGGGCAGTCCGCGAACGGCTCGGCCTGGTCACCGCGACCCTGGCTGAGGACATCGCCGGCATGCGTGTCGTGCAGGCGTTCACGCGCGAGGAGGCGACCAAGCAGAACTTCCGGGAAGTGACCGAGCGCTATCGCGACTCGAACATGGAGACGGTCGTGCTCAACGGCCTCTACTTCCCGTTCGTCGACCTCCTCGCCACCGTCGCCCTCGCGGTGGTGCTCGGCTACGGCGGCCACCTCTACTTCGCCGACGCTGTGACGCTCGGGACGCTCTTCGCCTTCATGCTCTACGTCCAGAACTTCTTCGACCCCGTGCAGCAACTCTCGCAGCTCTACGGCACGTTCCTGTCGGCAACGGCGGCGCTCGACAAGATCATGGACGTGATGGACGAAGAGCCCGAGATTCTCGACAACCCTTCGGCGCAACCGCTGCCGCACGTCCACGGCGACGTTCGTTTCCACGGCGTCCGCTTCGGCTACGGCGACGGGCCGGAGGTCCTGCACGGCCTCGACCTGGACGTGCCCGCCGGGACGACGGTCGCCCTCGTCGGCCACACCGGTGCGGGCAAGTCGACGATCGCGAAGCTGCTCGCACGCTTCTACGATCCACGCGCAGGACGACTCACAATCG
>JBKPMS010000145.1:0-8121 GCA_046732275.1 Actinomycetota bacterium
AGTAGAGCTGCCCCTGGCTTCCGATGCCGGGTTCGACCGTGCCGTACGACGTTCCGGTCGGTGTTTCCGTCCCCGGAACCGTGGCGTTGTAGACGATGTACGCCGCGTTCGGGTTCGACGTGTCCGTCGGATCGGCGGTAATGCGCGGCTGGCTGTCCTGCCGGAAGAAGACGTAGCCGGACTCGCACACGAACGGGCCGTCGCCGCAGTCGCGAACGGCTGTCTGCTCGCGGCTCGGGCCGGACTCCTCCGACTCACGGCCGGCACAGTCGATGCCGTCGCCGTTGTCACACGCCTGCTCCTCAGCCTCCTCGCGGACGTCGCGCGGGACACCTGCGAGGTCTCCGAGGTCCCAGTGGATGAACGGCGTCACGACCTGCGGCTTGCCGAACGAAGCGCCGCCGTTCGTCGACTTGTTCACGACGACGGCGTCTTCCTGGTGGCCGCGGCCGGTCTCGAACTGCCGCCACGTCACGTAGACGGTCCCGTTCGCGGTCACTCCGATGTCGCAGAACTGACTCCCGTGGACGCCTTCCGAGATCTTCTGCGGATTGGAGTACGTCTGTCCACCGTCAGTAGAGCGCGAGAACCAGACGCCGTTGTTGCCGTTGCCGCCGAGGAACTGCGTCCAGCAGACGTAGACGTTTCCCCACGGCCGCGACGCGTTGCCGGAGTACGGGCTGGCGACGCCGCGGTCGGCTTCGATCTGGATCTTGTCTTCGAACTTCCCCGTCGCGCCGGTCGGCGTGCCGCGTGCGACGAGTGCCGTCCAGCGGTAGTCGGGATTCGCCGCCGGGAGCGGCCAGTCGTAGCGCGCCGCGAAGATCGAGCCGTTGGACGGCTTCACCCGGTTGAAGCCGATCACGCCGTAGAAGACATGACCCCACCGGTCGAACGCCTGCACTGGATCGCCCGTTGCGAGGACCAGGCAGTGCTGCGGGCTGATGTCGCAGTTGCTGCCCTCTGCAGACGTGTCGGTTGAGTAGCCCGGCAGCAGGCTGTTCTTCCACGTCGCTCCGCGGTCCGTGCTCCAGTAAAAGCCGCCGTATGAATCGGCGAACGTCGGGACGCCGCAGTAGTCGTTCGAGCCCGCTGTCATGCGGTTGCTCGCCAGCGGGTCGACGGCCGCGGCAGGCTCGTTCTGCTGCCGCTCGCCGCCGGCCGTGACCCCGGGCGAGTCGTCGTTGCAGGACGTGATCGTCACGTCGATACCGCCGTCGTGGCGCTGGTACGCGCGATCGGTGATCTTCACGTCCGCCGATGCGGCGAGCGCGAAGGTTGCGGCGACGGCCCAGCACGCCGCCACCGCGACCGCAAGTCTCTTCATGTCTCTCCCCCTTGGTTGCTTGCCCAGAGGGGGCGCTCGCTGCGAGCGCCCCCTCCCTCGATGCCTTTACGGACTGGTCGGGTCGGCGAAGTGCCCGCCCCAGATGTCCGAGTTCCCGAAAGCGAGATCCGGAGTCTGGGGGCAGTCGTTGTTCGGCTCGGGCGCCGTTGGAGGCGGCGGGCCGGGCGCCGGCTGCTTGTCCTTCTCCTGCGCCTCACGTCGGACTTCCGCGACCTCTTCGTCTTCTGCCTGACCACCTCCGGACGTCACGAACTGGAGGAAGGCCATTCGGTACGCGTCGATCGCCGGGCAATCCGCCGCCTGGCGAACGTCGTTCCACACCGCAACCGCGTAGTCGTTCGTCGCCGCTGCGTAGTTGTAGTCGCCGAGGAACTCCGCGACGAGGTTGTTCTGCGCCGATCCTCGGGCGTCACCTGGGACACCGCGATGCAGGTCCGCGAACGCGCCGAGGCTGGCGCCGGCGAAGTTGGCGTGCCTGACGACACCCTCCTGCAGCCGAGGGCTGGCCGTTGTCGACTGCCACGGTGCGTGGAACGCCTGGTACGTCAGGTAGACGTCGTTGCTGTCAGGCGAAACCGCGACGGCTGGGAAGTCCGGCCGATCCGACGCTGCGGCCGCATTGACCGGGGCGCTCCACGTCTCGCCCTTGTCGAGTGACCACTGCACCCGGGCTTGCTCGTTTGGTTGGCCGGCGGCTGTCGGCGTCGGCCCGTTGCACCAGGTCATGGCGATGAGGTTGCGGGCGCCCGCCCCAGTCGGAGCCCCGTTGCCGATGTCGACGCTCGGGTAGCTGTTCGTTCGAGCTCCGGCGACACCGTCGAAACTGAGCCGCCCCGTGGTCGGGTCGAACTGACCGCAGTCCACGACGCTCGCCACAACGCGTGGCCGCTCGAAGGTCTGCCCTCCGTCGAAGGACCGCGCCATCAGCTGAGCGGAGTCGAAGAACGGAGGATTGGACTTCTTCTTCGACGCGCTCTCCCAGAAGACGTAGACGACGCCGTCGCTGTCGGTCCGGACGGTGCAGCCCTGCCGTCCCTGACCGAGGCCCGTGTTCGCGGCCGGACTGATCTGGCGCACGTCCCACGTGCCGCCGCCGTCGGTCGAGCGTGCGAAGAGGATTGGCTCCGGCGCGCCGCCGACGCTCCGGAAGGAGGTGTTGCAGATGTAGACGTTCCCGAAGAAGCGGCTGGACGACGCGTTGTCTGCCCAGATCTGCTCCTTGTCGGAGAAGAGCGCCGCGTTCTGCCTCGAGACGATGACCGGCGTCATCCACGCCGCCTTGCCGGTCGGACCGCCGGCTGCGGCAGCCGTGGTGTTGTCAGTGCGTGAGACCGCGATCGCCTCGAAGCCTGGGAAGGCCTCCTCCGACCGATTAGCCGAAAAGTTCGACGTTAGGTTTGCGTAGTACAGCCGTGAGCCGTTGCTCCAGGAGAAGCCGTTCGGCCCCGGCCTCGGCCCGAATGCGACCGCAGGATCACCGTCGGACACAAGGCCGTTCTCGAAGTACCACGGCAGCGTCCCGATCGGCCCCACTGCGGGCTGGCAGTTGTCCGCGACGTCAGGCGGCTCGGCGACGCCGACGCAGTTCCTCGCGCTCCAGCCGGTATAGGTCGGTTGGGTCCAGGTCGCGCCTCCGTCGAGCGAAAACTGGACACCGGAGACGCCGACACCGTCGGTAAACGGGCAGGTGTTGTCCGCCCCGGCGTTACAGCGCTCCATGTCGATGTTGTCGTTCGCGCCTGCGGCGACGATGCGCCCGCCGCTTGCGGGATTCGCGTCGATCGCGACCGCCGGCTCGTTCTGCTTGTTCGGTGAGAAGAACGAATCTTGGCTTCCCACCGTCACCTCATTGTCGCCCGCGCCGTGATCGGCGAAGTCACCTTGGGCTAGCGCACTCGGGACGAACACGAGGAGCACCGCGGCGACAAACGCCGTCGCGGGCCTCAGGACCCTTGGCATGTCTCTCCCCTCCTTGATTGTTGCCCCTGTCCTTGGACTACGCGCGGCACCCTAGCTCAGAAGCCGTAGCGCTGCTCCTGCCAGTAGTCGGCGTCGTTGTGGTAGCCGTAGCGCTCCCAGAAGCCCGGCTGATCGGCGGCGAGGAGCTCGAGCCCCCGCAGCCACTTCGCGCTCTTCCAGAAGTAGCGTGACGGGACGACGAGGCGGAGCGGCCAGCCGTGCTCCGGCTTGAGCGGCTCTCCGTCCGCCTCCCATGCGATCAGTGCGGTGTCGTCCTCGAGCGCTTGGAGGGGGACGTTCGAGGTGAACCCCTGCTCCGCGTGTGCGACGACAAAGTGCGCGCTCGGCTTTGGGCGGACGAGCTTCGCGAGCTCGCGCCAGTGCACGCCTTTGAAGCTCGTGTCGAAGCGACTCCAGCGCGTCACGCAGTGGATGTCGATGGTCACCTTCGTCTGCGGCAGCGCCTGGAGCTCCTCGTACGTCAGCGTCACCGGGTTCTCGACCTCCCCCAAGACGTTGAAGTCCCACGTCGCCAGATCGGTCTTCGGCACGCCGCCGGCATGGAGGACGGGCCACTTCTCCGTCAGATACTGGCCGGGCGGGAGGCGCGCGGGATCGAGCCCCCTCTCGACCAGCTTCTTCTCCGCCCTGGACCGGAAGATCGACACGCGCACCTACACTAATTCGGGTGCAGAGCGTTACGTCGCCGACCGTTATTCGACGCCCGAGGGCATTCCTCCGGGTTGCAGGTCGCGACGCCGCCGACTATCTGCAGCGCATGGTCTCGAACGATGTGGAGGCGCTCGAGGCCGGCGACGCGTGCGACGCACTGCTGCTGACGGCGAAGGCGAGGGTGATCGCGCCGCTCCGTGTGGTGCGGCGCGCGAACGACGACTTCCTCCTCTCGACGGAACCGGAGCTCGGCGAAACGGTCCGACGGGAGCTCGTGCGGATGCGCTTTGCAGCGAAGGCGGAGATCGAGCCGGAGGAGCACGTTGCCTGGGTCGTTCTCGGCGACGGAGAATTCCTCGACGAGCAACCGGTGGGCGAGGAGGCGAACGAGGCGGAGTTCGAACGTCGGCGCATCGAAGCCGGCATCCCGCGCTGGGGCGCGGAGATCGACGAGAGCATCCTCCCGGCGGAGGCAGGGCTAGACGAGACGCACATCAGCTTTACGAAGGGCTGCTATCCGGGCCAGGAGCCGATCGCACGCCAGCGCTATCGCGGGAAGGTAAACCGGCGGCTGAGGGTGCTGGAGGTCGAGGCGGAAAAGGTCCCCGAAAGGGCAACAGAACTGCTCTATGAGGGCAAGAAGGTGGGCTGGATCACGAGCGCCGTCCAAGGTCTCGCGCTCGGCTTTGTCCGAGTCGAGGTCCCTGACAACGCCGAACTCCATCTCGCCGCGAATGCGGGCTTAGCCCGCGTTCGCCGCTAACGCTTCGAATCGAAACGCGAACGGCCGAAGATCATCATGCCGCGCGAAGCGTGGCGGATCTTCGGCCGGAGTGCGCCCGGCATGATTCGAACATGCGACCTCTGCCTCCGCAGGGCAGCGCTCTATCCCCTGAGCTACGGGCGCTCGGAGGCGGCACCAGTCTAGCGGTGTAGGGAACGCACCGCGGAGCGCGAAACCTGCGCCGTGGCAGACACGCCTGCCTTTCTGACGCTCCGTCGCAACCGTGACGAAGCGACCGCTCTCGAGCAGTGGATTCGGCGTGTCATCGTCGCGCTTCTTGCGCTCTTCATCCTGGCGGGGCTCCTCAACGTCTTCGGCCAGCGCCCGCAGACATCGAAGGCGGCAGCGCCGGCAGCGTCGCTAAAGCTGTATGCGCCGAGCCGGGTCCGGAGTGGCCTCATCTTCGAGGCGCGGTTCACGATCACCGCTGAGGACGACGTGAAGAACGCAATGCTCGTGCTCGATCCCGGGTGGCTCGAGGGGATGACGCTGAACACGGTTGAGCCGAGCCCCGTCGGCGAGGCGAGTCGCAACGGGAAGCTTGTATTCGAGCTGGGACATATCCGCAAGGGGACGTCGTACATCCTCTTCCTTCAGTTTCAGGTCAACCCGACGAACGTAGGGCGCCGCTCGCAGGACGTCGCGCTCTACGACGAGGGCACACTCCTGACGACGATCGACCGCACGATCACGATCTTTCCGTAGCGATGGACGTCGTCATCCGCGCAGCGGTCGCCTTCGTGTTCATCCTGTTGCTTACGCGCATCGTTGGTCGCCGCGAGCTGAACACGCTCGAGCCGTTCGACCTGATTCTCCTGGTGACGATCGGAGACCTCGTGCAGCAGGGCGTGACGCAGAACGACTTCTCGGTGACCGGATTGATGCTCGCGGTCGGCACCATCGGCGTGCTCACCGTCGTCTTCTCGTACCTGCCGTGGCGATTCCAACAGCTGCGGCCGATCCTCGAGGGCGAGCCCGTGATCCTGATCCAGGACGGCAACGTGATCGAGAAGAACCTCCGGCGCAATCGGCTGACGCAAGAAGAGATCGCTGCGGAGGCACGCAGCCAGCAGATCGATTCGTTCGACCAGATTCGCTGGGCGGTGCTCGAGACCAGCGGGAAGATCAGCTTCATCGAGAAGGGCTCCTCGTAGAGTTGCGCGCCACGTGCCGCTGTACCTGAGCGAGCAGGACGTCGGGGCGCTGCTCGAGCCTCTCGACGCAGTCGGGGCCGTCGAGGAGTGCTTTCGCCGCATGGCCGCAGGCGGCGTGTCGATTGCACCGCGACGACGTTTGCCGCTCGAAGAGGGGCAGCTCGCAGACATGGCCTCGTCGGACCTCGAGCTCGGCTACGCCGGCGCGAAGGTATACGCGGGATTTCGCGACGGCGTGACCTTCCTCGTCGCCCTCTTCGCGGCGGACACGCCGGAGCTGGTCGCGCTGATCGAGGCCGACCAGCTCGGCCGGCTGCGCACCGGGGCAGCGAGCGCCGTCGCGGCGAAGCATCTCGCCAGCGCCGGCGCGACGTCGCTCGGCGTCATCGGCTGCGGTGGTCAGGCCGAGACGCAGGTGTCGTGCATCCGCGCGGCGTTACCGGCGATCGACCGTGTGGTCGCGTATTGCCGCACGGAGCGGAACCTGAAGGCGTTCTGCGAGCGCGTCGGCGCCGAGCCGGGCGAGAGCCATCGCGACGCGGCCGATCAGGACATCGTCGTCACGATCACGACGTCACCCGACCCGGTCCTACGCGGCGAGTGGCTCCGGCCCGGCGCGCTCGTCTGCGCTGCCGGCGCGAACAACGGAAAATCGCGCGAGCTCGACAACGTCGTGTTGCAGCGGGCATCGTTCGTCTGCTGCGACTGGCTGGACCAAGCTCGCATCGAGTCCGCGGATCTCATCGAGCCGGTCGAAACCGGGGTCCTCGACTGGCTCGAAGTGCATCAGCTGCACGAGGTCGTCAGCGGTGAGCTTCCCGGGCGGCAATCTCCCGACGACATCGTCGTCTTCAAGTCGAACGGCATCGCCGCCTGGGACATCGCGGCCGGCGTTGCGGTCGTGGAACGCGCGAGGGAGCGCGGAGCGGGAACGAAGCTCTAAGCAGTCCGGAACGTCTCGAGCTCGCGCCGAGACTGATCCACCGCCTCGTCGCCGAGTGCCTGGATCACCTCCGGGCGATCTAGGAGGCGCAGTCGCTGCTGCGGTGTGAGGCGGTTCAGCACGTAGCGGTCCTCCAGGATTTCCTTCAGGCGACGACCGCGTGCGTGCTCGCGGATGACGTACGCGGCGATGCGATCCTCGGTGCTCGATCGGGCGAAGAGAAAGGAGAACGGCGAGCGAAACAGGTCGCTAATTCGCCCCATCGATCCGATTGTATCCTTGAGTTGGTGAGGCGGAAGTCAACCGAGGGCCGCTTCGCGGAGCGAATCGTCCGCGGCGTCGACGACACGGGCGTCGAAGAGGCGATTCTCATCTGGATCGAGCGCAAGCAGGGCGCGCTCTGGGCCGTCGGCCGTGCCGTCAACCCTCAGCATCGCTCGAGCGACGAACCCCGCCGTGACGACTACATCTTCGAAGGCTACGAGCTCGAAGACGCGCTCGAGGCGGCAAACGGAGCGCTGGAAGACGACCTGAGCGTGTCGGAGCGCGACGGCCGGCCCGAGAATCTCAAGCCGTTCACCCGCGGCGAGCTGTTGAAACCTTTGGAGCGGTGGTTTTTCGGCCGGAGCTAGGCGGCCACTCCAAGTTTGCGTCCGGAATCGGGTCCCCATGCGGGTCGTGGGTCGGGAATCCGAGGGCCTTGTCGATCCGCTCCTCGAGCTCTTCGGAGATCACGTGCTCGAGCCGTTCCGCTTCGCCGTGCACCTCGTCGACGTCGACGCCGAGCGTCTCGGCGAGGTAGAGCTCCAGGAGACGGTGATGGCGGATCACCTCCAGCGCCACCTTCTCGCCTGCCGTGGTGAGGGCGATGCCGCGGTAGGGCTCGTGCACTGCGAGGTCGAGCGCAGCGAGCTTCTTCACCATCGCGCTTGCAGATGCGGGCGAGACGCCGAGCCGCTTCGCGAGCGCGCTGACCGACACGGGGCTCTTCTCCGTCCCGAGCTTGTAGATCTCGCGAAGGTAGTCCTGGATCGCGTCGGTTAGTGCGGGCTTGACCACACAACACAGTCTAGGGTGGACCCGTGCTGGTCAGGATCGGGCATTCCGCTGACCCCGACGACGCGTTCATGGTCTGGGCGCTCGCGTCCGGACGGCTCGCGCCGCGTGGCTTCCGCTTCGAATTCTTCCCCGAGGACATCCAGGTCCTGAACGAATGGGCGCTCGACGGGAAGCTCGAGGTGACGGCGCTTTCTCTGGCGGC
>JBKPMS010000146.1:0-6706 GCA_046732275.1 Actinomycetota bacterium
ATGTGTTTAAGAGACAGGGGATGCTGCTGGATCTGCAGCTGAACGAGCGCGCATATGTCGTGAGCGTCGTCGCCACGATCTTCGTGCCGCTCACCTTCATCACGGGGTTCTTCGGCATGAACTTCGAGTGGATGGTCAGTGTGATCGACACGCAGCTGGCCTTCTGGGTGCTCGGGATCGGCAGCCTCGTGGCGGGAGTGGCCTTGATCTGGGGGCTCGTCGTGCGCGGCTCCCCGGTGGAGGGCGAATCGGGCACCCGCGACGCTGCTCCCTAAAGTCACCTCCAAGCCTCGAGCATGAGCCAATACACCTCACCGACCCCGGTCCCCGGCTTCCTCGACCCGGACGATCCGACGCTGTTCCCGCGGCTCACGGCGGCTCAGGTCGAACAGATGGCGGAACGCGCCGAGACCCGCTCATTCTCCCCGGGTGAAACGCTCTTCGAGCAGGGACAGCGGGATACGCCGTTCTACGTCGTCCTGTCGGGAGCGGTCGACATCATCGACCGCCAACCCGACGGCGATCGCTACTTCACACAGTGTCAGGCAGGGACGTTCATCGGCGACATCTCGATGTTCACCGGCGAGCCGACCCTGGCCCGCGGCGTCGTTGCCGAGGAGACGTCGCTGCTGGTCCTGGCTCCCGATGCCTTGCGCAGGCTCGTGGCCGGTGCCGCGGACCTCGGCGATCTTCTCCTGCGCACCATGGTCACGCGTCGCGAGTGGTTGCGAGGTCAGGGGTACGGCTACGAACTGCTCATCGGCAAACGCTCGTCGGGCGACGCTTTCGCGATCCGCGAGTTGCTCGAGCGCAATCTGGTTCCCTTCAGCTGGCACGACATCGACACCGACGCCGAAAGCACGGCTCTGCTCGACCGGCTCGGAATCGGCGCCGACGAGTGCCCCGTCCTCGTCCGCACCCACAGCGTGCTTCGGCGTCCGACGGTCACCCAGGTCGCCGATGAGCTCGGCCTGCGTGCGAAGGTCGATCAAAAGACCTTTGACGTCGTGGTTCTCGGGGCTGGACCCGCGGGGTTGGCAACCGCCGTGTACGCCTCGTCGGAGGGCCTCTCCACGCTGGTCATCGAGCGCTTCGCCCCGGGAGGGCAGGCGGGAACCAGCGACCGGATCGAGAACTACCTTGGCTTTCCGACCGGTCTGTCCGGATCAGACCTGACGCAACGGGCGACGCTCCAAGCGTGGAAGTTCGGGGCCGTCATCTCAAGCGCCCACGGAGGCTGTCGGTTCTCGGTGTCCGAGACCGATGGCATGCGGCCGCTGGTGCTCGCCGATGGTCAGCGGGTGCGCGCGCGCTTCGTCGTCCTCGCCGTCGGGGCCGACTACCGCCGCCTGCCGGCCAAGGGAGCCCAGCGCTTCGAGGGCCAGGGCCTCTACTACGCCGCGACTCACCTCGAGGCCCTCCAAGCGGCGGACGAAAACATTGTCGTGGTCGGCGGCGGCAACTCAGCCGGGCAGGCGGTGGTGAACCTGGCCTCCCACGCGCGGCGGATCTACCTCGTCGTGCGACGATCGTTGACCGCGACGATGTCGCGCTACCTCATCGATCGGATCGAGGCCGCCCGCAATGTCGAGATCTGGGAGGGATGCGAGCTCCTGGAACTCCACGGCGGCGATGAGCTCGAGGCGGTCACCGTCGCTTGCCGCGACAAGACCGAGCACCGGCTGAACGCCACGGGTGTCTTCGCCATGATCGGGGCCTCGCCGCGCACCGAGGACCTCGGCGGCCTCGTCGGTCTCGACGACAAGGGGTTCATCGTCACCGGCGAGGACGCGCAGCGTCATCCGAGGTTTACCGAGCACCGAGAAGGCAGCGACCACCAGCCGTTCCTCCTGGAGACCACCCGACCGGACATCTTTGCCACCGGGGATGTCCGAAGTGGCTCGACCAAGCGGGTGGCTTCGGCCGTCGGAGACGGTGCCCTCGTCGTTCGCTCGATGCACGCGGCGCTCAATCGTCGACGTGCGGCAGCGGAGTAGCGCGGCCTTCTACGCCGACGAGCCGGCGCAGCCGCCGCAACCGATCACGACGCGCATCCCGGTCTCGACGCAGCCGCCACCCGGCACCGCGTCGGCGGGCTGGGGGATGGCTCGAACGCGTGGGCGCACGACGGGCTCGGCGGGCGCCTCGGTCGCCGGTTCGGCGGCGGTTTCCGGCGCCCGCGAGCGCAGGACGGTGGCCGCGATCACGATCCCCACCACCACCAGCCCAGCGCCGATCAGGTACGCGAGGTGGTACCCGGAGTTGAGCGCCACGGGGGGCGCCTCGCCGTCGGCGAGCCGTCCGGCGGTGCGCTCGGTCGCAAACGTCGCGAGCACCGCGAGGCCGATCGCGCCCCCGACCTGGACGCTGGTGTTGACGAGCCCCGAGGCGAGCCCCGAGTCGCTCGGCGTGGCGCCCGACATCGCGAGCGTCATCAACGAAGGGAAGCCGAGCCCGGACCCGAGGCCGATCAGGATCATCGCGGGCAGCAAGTCGACCACGTAGCTCGCGTCGACGGGGGTGCGGGCGAGGAGGAGCAGTCCGGCGACGATGAAGACCATCGCGGGGACGAGGGTCGCCTGCGGACCGAAGCGCAGATTGAGCTGCCCGGTGAAGCGGAACGACATCGTTCCCATGACGACGGTCAGCGGCAGGTAGGCGAGGCCGACCTGGAGCGCGTCGTAGCCGAGGATTCGCTGCATGTAGAGGGCCCCGAGGAAGAACATCCCGAACATCCCGACGACCAGCAGGGCCTGGACGAGGTTCGCACCGCTGACGTTGGGCGAGCGGAACAGGCGCAGCGGCATCAACGGATTCGCCACTCGCGCCTGGCGGGCGATGAACGCGGCGAGGAGTCCGATCGAGACCGCGCCGAGCCCGAGCGTCTGACTTGACCCCCAGCCCTCTTCGGCGACCCCAAGGATCGTGTACACGCCGAGCATCAAACCGCCGGTGAGGAGGGCGGCGCCGGGAAGGTCGGCACCGGCGGTGAGACCGATCCCCTCGCGATCGGGCACCAGCTTGACCGCGAGCAGGGCGGTCGCAAACCCGATCGGTACGTTGACGAAGAAGATCCAGTGCCAGTTGATCGATTCCGTCAGTACGCCGCCGAGCAGCAGACCGATCGAGCCGCCGGCGACGGCGACGAAGGTGTAGATGCCGATCGCCTTCGCCTGCTCTCGGGGCTCGGGGAACATCGTCACGATCATGCCCAGGATCACCGCCGAGGTGAGCGCCCCTCCGACGCCCTGGATGAAGCGCGCCACGATCAGGACGCCCTGACTTTGTGCGACGGCGCAGATCAGGGACGCCCCGGTGAAGACCCCCAGGCCGATGAGAAAGATGCGCCGCTGACCGATCAGGTCCCCGATCCGCCCGGCGAGCAGCAGCAGGCCGCCGAAGGCGATCAGGTACGCGTTGACCACCCACGCAAGGTCGTTCTGCGAGAAGCCGAGGTCCTTCTGGATGGTCGGCAGGGCGACGTTGACGATCGTCGCATCCAGGACGATCATCAGCATGCCGACGCAGAGCACGTACAGCGCCAACCGACGCCGCCGGTCCTCCGGCCCCTTCCCTATCTCACGCATCGTAGAGGACGGGATCCGTCGGTCACCTTGCGAACGCTCCGGGGCGCCGGGAACTGTCACAGGCGGTGCCTCTATCTCGTCTCATGGAGGCAATTGAGTCGAGAGGAGCAGTCATGCAGATCTTCGTAGCGGGCGCCACGGGCGTTCTCGGTAGGGCACTGGTTCCGCAGCTGGTGGCGCGAGGCCACGACGTGGTGGGAATGACCAGGAGCGCGTCGAAGCAGGACCTGGTGCGCAGCCTGGGGGCGCACCCGGTCGTCGCCGACGCCCTGGATCCCGACGCGGTCGCGCAGGCGGTGGCGTCCGCCGAGCCCGAGGTGATCGTGCATCAGCTCACGGCGCTGTCCGGGAAGATGAGCATCCGTGACGCGCGGCATCCCGAGCGCTTCAGCGGGGCGATCCTGACCAACCGGCTGCGCACCGAGGCCACGGACCATCTCCTGGCGGCCGGCCGGGCGGTGGGGGCGCGGCGCTTCGTGGCGCAGAGCTTCGGGGCGTTCCGGTGGGCTCGCACGGGCGGGCCGATTCTGACCGAGGCCGATCCGCTGGATCCCGACCCGCCGGGGGCGCTGCAGGCGGTAGTGCAGGCGCTCCTGCATCTGGAGCGGGCGGTTACGACGATCGAGTGGGGCGAAGGTCTCGCGTTGCGCTATGGCGGCTTCTACGGTCCAGGGACCTCGATCAGCCTGGCTCCGGACGCGGTGATGGCGGCCCCGGTCCGCAAGCGTCGGTTCCCGATCATCGGCGACGGTGGCGGTGTCTGGTCGCACATCCAGATCGAAGACGCGGCGGCGGCCACCGCCACCGCGGTCGAGCGCGGCCGGTCGGGTGTCTACTACGTCGTTGACGACGAGCCCGCACCGGTGCGCGAGTGGCTGCCGGTCCTGGCAAGCGCGCTGGGCGCCAAGCCGCCGAGGCGTGTCCCCCGCTGGCTCGGGCGGCTGGCGGCCGGTGAGATGGCGACGCTCATGATGACCGAGGCGCGGGGAGCCTCGAACGAGAAGGCCAAGCGCGAGTTCGGCTGGCACCCGCGCTATCCCAGCTGGCGCCAGGGCTTCGCACACGGACTCGGCTAAAGCGATGACCGAGGAGGAGTTCGACGAGCTCGGCCCGTCGGCGTTCGCCATCGCCTACCGGATGCTGGGCAGCGTGAGCGAGGCGGAGGACGTGGTGCAGGAGGCGTTCCTGCGCCTTCATCGGGCGCGGGCGGGTGGCCAACGGATCGAGTCTCCCCGCGCTTATCTGTCGACGGTGGTCTCGCGGCTCTCGCTCGACCATCTCCGCTCGGCGGGGGTCCGGCGCGAGACGTACGTGGGCGAGTGGCTGCCGGAGCCGCTCGTGACGAGCGCCGACGACGATCCCGCCCGCAAGGCCGAGATGGCGGACTCGCTGTCGCTCGCCTTCCTGGTCCTGCTCGAGAGCCTTTCGCCCGAGCAGCGCGCCGCGTTCTTGCTGCGCGAAGTCTTCGACGAGCCGTACGACCGGATCGCGGACATCGTCGGCACGAGCGAGCAGAACGCCCGCCAGCTCGCCACACGGGCCCGTCGCCACGTGGAAGAGCGGCGCCCCCGGTTCGAGGCCTCGCGCGAGCAGCGGAACGAGCTCGCGACCCGCTTCTTCGCGGCCGCCGAGGAGGGCGATCTCCAAGGGCTTGAGGAGCTGCTGGATCACGACGTGGTGCTCCGCGGCGACGGCGGCGGCAAGGCGCCCGCCCTCAAACATGCGCTCCACGGCCGCGCCAGGGTGGCGCGCACGCTGATGACGGGGTGGATGCACCTCGCCGCCCGCGTCCGCAACCTCGGCACGCGCCGCCAGGAGATCAACGGACAACCAGGTGCGCTGTTCTTCGACGGCGAGGGCAGGCTGATCAGCGTGATGATCCTCGACGTGGCAGAGGGCCAGATCCAGGGCGTGAGCGCGATCAATCCGGACAAGCTGCGGCATCTGGGGCCGGTGGCGGACCTGCGCGCGCTGCTGCGCGAGCGGAGCTAGGGACCTACCGCCCGGTTCGCTTGTCGATCAGGATGGTCGCGAAGAAGTCAGCCAGTGCCTGGCGTTCGTCCAGGGGGAGGACATGTGCCACGTACTGGTCGGGGCGGACGACGACCACGCATCCCGTCTCGCGGTTCACGCCTCGCAGGTCGAAGATGTCATCGGCGTCCGGGTCCGGGCAGAACATCTTCTCGTAGTCGATCAGGCCGAATCGACCCTTTCGCGGCAGCAACACCGGCGGCATACGTTCGACGGCCAGCTCACGATGGCCCTGCTGGAAGATGGCCCGCACGTCGATGACGGAATCCGGCTCGGCACCCGCCGGCGTGAAGCGGTTGATCGGAGACCGGTCGGACGCCAGGAACTCGCACAACTCCCTGGCGCGGGAGTCTCCATCCGTCGGGTCCGAGCCGTCGCCAAAGATGTAGACGCGCCAGGCGCCATCGGCCCGCGCGACGTGACCAAGGTGGACCCGCCTGGCATCGGCCAGCCGGACGACCCGGGCCGAGTGGAACCGCATTCCGAGCGGGAACCCCTCCGCGAGGTGCTGGTACGTCGCCTCCGCGGTGATCATCGAGGGGGCGTAGTGGGTTGCAACGCCTGCGGTGAAGCGGCCTTGTGCGACGAAGTACCGCCGGAACTGCTCGGGGTCGACGCCGTCTCCCTCGGCCTCACCGGACCCGTTCCCGCGACTGCGGAACAACCTGGAGAACTCGCGGTCGAAATCAATGAGCTCCTTGGCGGTCCCCTGCCGCTCCTGCGAGTAGCTGTGCAGGAGCTCGGGTCTGGCCGTTCCCCGCAGGACTGATGCCAGCTTCCAGCCTAGGTTCCAGGTGTCGGCCATAGACACGTTCATGCCCTGACCGGCCTTGGCGCTGTGCGTGTGGCAGGCATCGCCCGCGATGAACACCCGGGGTCGGCGGCTGGCCACCTCCTCCGCCGGCACGTCGTCGAACTTCTCGCATAGTCGCTGGCCGATCTCGTATACCGACCACCATCCGACCTCCTTCACCTCGATGGTGTACGGGTGAAGGATCCGATTCGCGACGTCCGTCAGCATCTCCGGGGTGACACTCCGGTTGTCGAGCCTGTCCGTGTCGCCGAGCCGGTTGAGCTCGATGTACAAC
>JBKPMS010000147.1:0-13167 GCA_046732275.1 Actinomycetota bacterium
CCTGGCGGCTGATCCTCAACCCGGAAGGAGTTTTGAACTGGGCCCTGGGCGGGCTCGGCCTCCCGCGCCAGAGCTGGGCGTTCACGAACACGGCGATGTGGATCGTCTTCTCCTACATCTGGCTGCCGTTCATGGTCCTCCCGATCTACGCGGCGCTCGAGCGCGTCCCCGACTCGTATTTCGAAGCGTCGCGTGATCTCGGTGCGCGTGGGTGGACGACGTTCCGCCGCGTCATCCTTCCGCTTGCGCTTCCGGGAGTTGTCGCCGGGTCGATCTTCACGTTCTCTCTTACGCTCGGCGACTACATCACGCCGTCGCTCGTCGGCAACGTCGACTTCATCGGCAACGTCATCTACCGCAACGTCCTCGGCTTGACGAACAACCTGCCGTTCGCCGCGGCGTACGCGACCGTGCCTCTCGTCGTGATGGCGATCTACCTCGTGCTGGCGAAGCGTGCCGGCGCGTTCGAGGCGTTGTGATGGAGGGACGCGCGGCGAGAATCTCGCTCAGCATCTGGACGCTGCTGGTGATCCTGTTTCTCTGGGCCCCGCTGGTCCTGATCTGCGTTTACGCCTTCAACTCGTCGAACATCCAGAGCTGGCCGATTGCCGGCTTCAGCACGAAGTGGTTTACGACTGCATGGCATAACCAGGAGGCACGCGACGCCCTCGTCCTGTCGCTGAAGGCCGCTGCGCTTGCCACGGCCGTTGCGCTCGTACTGGGAACGGCGGCGGCCGCCGCGGTCAGCCGGTTCCGCTTCTTCGGCCGCGATGCGGTGACGTTCCTGCTCGTGCTGCCGCTCGCGCTTCCCGGCGTTGTCACGGGCATCGCGTTGAACTCGTTCTTCTCGAACAACCCGGTCTTCCACATCTCGCCGTCGTTGTGGACGATCGTGATCGGGCACGCGACCTTCTGCATCGTCGTCGTCTACAACAACGTCGTCGCTCGTATGCGGCGAACGCAGACGTCGCTGACGGAAGCCTCGATGGACCTGGGTGCCGACGGGTGGCAGACCTTTCGGTTCGTCACGTTCCCCGTCATCTCGACGGCGCTCGTGGCGGGCGGGTTGCTTGCGTTTGCTCTGTCCTTCGACGAGGTGATCGTGACGACGTTCACAGCGGGAGCGCAGAACACGCTCCCGATCTGGATCCTCGGCAACCTGCGGCTCGGGCAGCAGCTGCCGCAGGTGAACGTCGTTGTGTTCTTCGTCATCGTCATGACCGTGATCCCTGTCTGGATCGCACAACGACTGACGCGCGATACTGGAATCCTGCGTCGGAGATGAGGAGGTTCAGATGAGCACCGTGACGAAGTTGCAGAACTGGGTCGGCGGCGAGTGGGTCGACGCCGCAGACGGGGAGACGATGGAGGTCCTCAACCCCTCGACCGGCGAGGCGATCGCGGAGGTGCCGCGCGCGTCGGCGGAGGATGTCGACCGGGCGGTTCAGGCAGCTAAGAAGGCTTTGCCGGAGTGGCTCGAGACGACTCCGGGCGAGCGCGGCGAGATGCTGCTGAAGCTCGCCGACGCGATCGAGGAGCACGCGGCCGAGCTCGCCGAGATCGAGTCGCGCAACGTCGGCAAGCCGCTCTCCTACGCGAAGGACGAGATGCCCGTTTGCGCGGACAACATCCGGTTCTTCGCCGGTGCCGCTCGTGTCTTGGAAGGCAAGTCCGCGGGCGAGTACATGCGGGGCTACAGCTCGTGGCTGCGGCGCGAGCCGATCGGCATCGTCGGCGGCATCGCTCCGTGGAACTACCCGCTGATGATGGCCGTCTGGAAGGTGGCGCCGGCGTTGGCCGCGGGCAACGTGCAGGTGCTCAAGCCGTCGGAGCAGACGCCCCTCACGGCGTTGCGCTTCGCGCAGCTTGCGGCGGACATCCTTCCTTCGGGCGTCTTGAACGTCGTCACGGGCGACGGCGTGCCCGCTGGCGAGGCGATCGTGAAGCACCCGGACGTGCGGATGGTGTCGTTGACCGGCGACGTCGAGACCGGGAGGATCATTGCCCGCACCGCTGCGGACAACCTCAAGCGCGTCCATCTCGAGCTCGGCGGCAAGGCGCCGGTGCTCGTCTTTGACGATGCCGATCCGGCCGCGGTTGCCGAGGGCATCAAGATCGGCGGCTACTGGAACTCCGGTCAGGACTGCACGGCGGCTTCGCGCGTCGTTGCAGGGCCGAAGATCTACGACAAGCTGTTGGAGGAGCTCGTGCCGGCCGTGGAGTCGCTGCACGTCGGCGATCCCGCGGAGGGCGACGAGATCGAGATGGGCCCCGTGATCTCGAGGGATCAGCAGGACCGTGTGCTCGGCTTCCTCGACCGCGCGAAGGGCGCGACCGTCTTGACCGGCGGCGGCACGAACGGCAATCGTGGCTTCTTCATCAACCCGACGGTCGTGGTCGACGTCGGCCAGGAGGACGAGATCGTGCAGCGCGAGGTGTTCGGGCCGGTTGTGACCGTGCAGCGCTTCGCGGAGGACGATCAGGCGATCGCGTGGGCGAACGACGTGCCGTACGGTCTGGCCGCTTCCGTATGGACGCGCGACATCGGCCGCGCGCTCAACGCCGCCCGCAAGCTCCAGTTCGGGACGGTCTGGATCAACGACCACATCCCGCTGGTCTCCGAGATGCCGCATGGCGGCTACAAGCAGTCCGGCTACGGCAAGGATCTTTCGGCCTACTCCCTGGAGGACTACACCCAGATCAAGCACGTGATGGCGAAGCTCGACTGATTCCCGAGTTCCGGGACGGTGACAGGCACCGGGCCATGTCCCGGCGGAAGCCCAGCGTGTGCAGGGAAAACTGGAGGTTCGTCACACTCTCGGCACGCTTTCGCGACGCTTTCGTATCGGTGCCTGTCACCGGGGGTGGCCCGTTGGGACAGGAGTCCCCCGTTGAAGCCTGCGCCCTAGGCCCGCGCGGCCCCGACGCGAGCCGGTCCCAGACGCAAGCCGATCACGCCCTCGGCGGCCGACAGGCTCTGTGCGAAGCCGGTGACGGCCGGGATGAAGGTGTCCCGGTCGAGCGCATAGAGCATCCCCTCGGACTGCGCGATCACGCTCGCCGTCCTCGGGACGTCGCGGAGCAGCGCGATCTCGCCGAACGAGTCGCCCGGGCCGAGTGTCTGCACTTGCCGCCCATTGATCGAGACCTCCAACGTTCCGTCGCGGACGAGGTAGAAGCGATCGCCGGTCTCCCCCTGTCGGACCACCACCCGCCCGGGCTCGATGGGCACCTCTTCGAGCGCCTCGGCCAGCTGCTCGAGCGTCGGCGGTGGTAGCGGCGCAAAGATCTGGTTGCTCTCCAGCAGCTCGAGCTGCTCCGCGGGGACGCGCGCCGCTCGATCTATCCCTGTCAGCTGCGGCCAAACGGGGATCACAAGCAGGGGGAGCATGCAGCCGGCGACGATCAGAGCCCCGCGTGTGCCCAGCCAGTCGAGCAACAGCGGCGCCACCAACGCGCCGAGCGCGATGGTGAGCAAGAAGACGCTCTCCAGCACGCCGAAGACTCGTGCCAGAACGTCCTCGGGAGCGGCCCGCTGCATCAGCGTCATGCCGGACACATCCACGAGGGTGTTCCCGACTCCGACGATGGCGAGTAGGACCAGGGCGAACGCCTGGTGCGGCCAGGCAGCGACCAGTGCGATCGGCACTCCCCAGATGAAGATCCCGACCCCGAAGTTGGCCGCGAGGCGACCCCGTCCGACGAGAGCGGCTGCGGCCAGCGCACCGAGCAGGCCGCCTACGCCGAGTGCCGAGTTGAGGAACCCGACCCCAGCCTCGCCTGTGTCGAGCAGCTCGAGCGCGATGACCACGACCAGGACGTTCAGCATTCCACCGACAAACGTCTGGGCACCGAAGAGGCCGACGAGGACCCGCAGACGGCGCTGACTTGCGATTGTCCGAAAGCCCGCAAGCAGCTCGTTGAGGACGGAGACCACCTCCCTTTCCTCCCGTCGCTTCTCCTCGACCGGTCGCACGCCTGCGACGAGCACGGTCGACCACAGCAGGGCGGCGGCGGTGACGAGGAACACGGTTCCGACGCTGGTCGTCGCGAGCAGCACGCCGCCGATCGCCGGCCCGGCGAAGATCCCGACGCTTTCGATCGTGCTCGACGTGACGTTTGCCGCGGTGAGCTCCTCTGGAGTTCGGGCAAGGCTAGGGATCAACGCTGCCTCCGCAGGACGGAACGCCGTGGCTGCGACGCCGACCAGGGCGGCGATGACGTAGACGATGATCGGCGGGGCATCCGAATATGCAGCTAAGGCAGCACCGCCGATCAGGAGCGCGCGTGCCAGATCGGAGCAGACCATGATTAGGCGCCGGTCGTAGCGGTCGCCCAGGAGGGCGGCGAAGGGCGCCGCCGCCGCCGCCGCGAGCCACCGGACGAGCCCCACGATGCCGACGGCCTTCGCACCTCCCTGCTCATACGCGTACACCACGACGGCGATGCCGTACGCCCACGTTCCGATGATCGAAGCGGCCCACGCCAGCTGGATCCGGCGTAGCGCCGGATTGCGAAAAACCCCGCGAAAGGCCGCCGCGGACTCCCTCAACTCGCTCAAAAGACGCCGCACCGGCAAGAGAATCGCAGCCGGGCTTGAGTATTTGAAGGGGAGCAGGGAAGATTCCTGGCGGTGAGACCGTCTAGTACACGAAACCGGCATCCCGCCGGGTCCCTTCCGGAAGGAGGAGTAGAGATATGTCCGACGAGCTCTTGAAGAACGAGGGCGAGGACGAAGACGTCGAGGCACACACGGCTGTTCGGGCGGCCAACGACGAGGATCCCGACGACGTCGAGGCCCACCAGGTGCGCGCGCAGGTCCGAGCGCAGGTCCGCGCGGCCAACGACGACGATTCCGACGACGTCGAGGCCCATCAGGTCCGCGCGCAGGTCCGCGCGGCCAACGACGACGATTCCGACGACGTCGAAGGGCACCAAGTGCGGGCATAGGCAGCGCCCGCTCTTCCTTTTCGTAGATGCCGAAGCCCGGGCGGCCCCGGGCTTCGGTGTTTCAGAGGAGCTTTTCGAGCTCCGCTAGCAGCCGAAGCGCGCTCTCCGTCGAGAGTCCGTTCTCTTCGCGACGCTGCTCGAGCTTCGCCGCGACGCGCGCAAGCACTGCCAGCTCGCCTCGACCCTCGAGCGACGTCTTCGCGCGCCGTGCTCGCTGCAGCAGGTCGAGCGCGATCGCGGCCTGGTTTGCGAACAGTCCGAGCAGTTCCATCTCGGCGAGGGTGAACCGCGAATCCTGCGGACGGTCGAGCACCTCCAGCACGCCGAGAGCACGCTCTTCATGGAGCAACGGCACTGCCATCAGTCCGCTCGGAACGAAGCCGGTGCTCTCGGCCGTCTCGCGCGAGAAACGAGGGTCCGCGAGGACGTCCTCGATCACGAGCGGCTGCCGGCTGACGAGGACGAAGCCGGCAATCCCGGTGCTCGAGGGGAATCTGCGCCCGATCAGGCTCTCCGACTTCTCGTCTGCCGCGGCTTCGAACACGAGCTCGTCGGTCTCCTCGTCGAGAAGCAGGATCGAAGACGCCTTTGCCCTGAAGATCGCCCGCGCGACGAGGGCGATCGAATGGAGCAGGGTACGATGACTCTGCTCGGTCCCGAGGACTCCTGCCGCAACTGCTGCGTGAAGGTCGCTGCTCACGCTGCACCGCCGACGTTCGTCGCGCAAAGATATAGGACGCTCTTCAGCTGGAACGGCGTGAGCTCCGGGTGCTTCGACAGGACTAGAGCGGCGATCCCCGCCATGTGCGGGGTCGCAAAGCTGTTGCCCGTACAGACCAGCCGGCCGCCGCCCAGCCACGCGACCTCGACGTCCACCCCACGTGCGAAGAACTCGACCGGCGGGTTCGGGTTGTAGAAGTACGCGAGCGGATCCTCCTGCTCGTGGCTGCCCACCGAGATAACGCTCGAGAAACGCCACGGATAGCTCTCGACCGGCATGTTGTGGGCTGAGGCGACTAGCATCGTGCGGCGGAAGTATGCGCTGTCGGCGAGCTCGTGGAGCAGTCCGGCGAACTTCTGCTTCGTCGTCGACAGGCTCATGTTGATGACGTCGAAGCCCTGCTCGATCGCCCAGCGGAGGCCCTCGAGGAGCACCGCGCCGCTCCCGGTGTATCCCGCGCCGAGCACGCGCACGCTCGTGAGCTCGGCCTCAGGCGCAAGCGATCGAATCACGCCGGCGCACGCGGTCCCATGGCCGCATAGGTCGCCCGCCGTGTCGTGCTCGTCGACGGTGACGTTCTCGCCTTCGATCGAGATCGCCACGGACTTCTGAACGTCGCCGACCATGGCGTGCCCTGCCTCGATCCCGCTGTCGAGGACGCAGACGCGCACGCCGACACCGGTGGCGTCGCCCCAGGCCCACTCGCGAGTGATCTCGCCGGGCCAGGCCTCCGGCAGCTCGATTCGGTCCACCGCCTCGGCGGGAAGGCTCCAGGCGGGAAGAGGCTCTTCTTGCGGGGTCATTGGCTGAAGCGTACGAGGCTCGTCGACCGGCTTCTACTGGGAAGAAATGCGGCGCCTCGTCCGTCTTGTTCATGGTGTTGTATCCGCAGTCGACACAAGAGCTCCAGCGGATCCGGTACGCGGATCTGATTCGCGAGGCTACGCAGGAACGTCTGGCCAAGAGCGCCCGAGAGGACGATCTGGACCAGACCGAACCTATTCGGCCCCGGTCCCGGGCTCTTCACTGGGTGGCATCGGTCGTTCGCAGGGTGGGCGGGCGGTCGGCTGCGGCTCGCACCGCCTGATCTACTCCCAGGGTCTCAGCCGCCCGCGAATGCCTCTTCGGCGGCGCGGGCGGCGAGGCCTGCGAGCCTTCTCGCGCGCGCGACTCGCTCGTCGTTGGCACTCGCGGTGAGGTTCACGGCGACGAGCTCGGCAGCCGCCCTGGCGGCCGCGGCCGCCAGCGCCGCGGCTGTGGATGCATCGGCACGGAGGCCGGGCTCACCGTTCTTCGCTACCGCTACGGCCAGCTCCGCCACGTCGGTCGCCGTCTCGACGATGCGGAGCGGCGGTTCGGCCGCGCGGGCGTAGGCGCGTCCCACCGCGAAGTCGCGGCGCTCCGGAACCTCGGCACCGACGTTGGCTAGGGACACCACGGCGCTCTCGTACTGGTCGGCGCTCGCCTGTGCGAGCGGCTCGGCCCGCGTGCGCAGCGACTCCGCCTGGGCGGCGGCGCCCGCCGCGTCGACCCAGTCCTCCTTCGACGCCCGTGCGACCTTCGCAAGGAGCCCCGCGGAAGCCGCAGTAACCACCGCGGCCAAGGACCCGCCTCCGGGCGTGAGGCGGTCGCCGGCGATCTCCTCGAGGAACTCGTCCAGGCGAAGCTCGAGCATGCTCACACCGGGGATTCTCACCCCTGGCGTGCGCGTTAGCCAGTCAGCTCGTCTTGAACCGGATCCGGAGCTCTTGCAGGACTCCCGGCATGCGCTCGTAGCCTTCGGCCTCGAGGGCCGCCTCGAGATCGGCTTCGAGCCGGGAGCGGAACGCTGCATCCGCCTCGGCTCTAGCGACGATCTCGTCGAGCTCGGCACGCACGACGGGAAGCTCCTGGGCAGAGCGGACCCACGGCTCGGGAGCCGGCGGGAGTGCACTGATCAGTCGCGCGAGACGCTCTTCGTCGAAGGAGGTCATCGTGAACTAGACGGCGCCGTCGGCTCGGTTCTTCCCTCGAGCGCGTCACGCAGCCTCCCCAGGCAGCGAGAGATGCGGCTGGCGATCGTTCCGGCCGGCAGCTCGAGGGCGTCGCCGATGGTGCGATAGCTCTCGTCCCTCGCAAAGAACCGGTCGAGAATCTCCTGGCAGTGCGCGGGCATCTCGGCAAGCGCCTCGTGCACCGTGAGGGCCTCGTCGAGCATTGCCACGGTGTCCTCGGCCTCCAAAGGCTCGAGCTCCTCGTCCGTGACGAGCCGCTCGCGGCTAGAGGCCCGCAGCCGGTCAATGCAAAGTCGGCGCGTCAGCTGGCCGAGCCAGGGCCGGACGGCGGCGTCCTCCCGCAGCGTGTCGAGATGCTGGTAGGCGCGCGAGAACACTTCCTGGAACACATCCTCGGCGTCCGACTCCGACAGGCGGAATGCCTGGACGGCGATCGCGTAGACATAGCGCGAGAAGCGCTCGACCAGCTCCGACCACGCCTGCTGGTCGCCGGCGCGGCAGCGCGCGACCAGCTCCCCGTCGCTGAGCGTCGACGTCATGGTTCAGATTGTGACGGTACCGGCTGACCCGGGTCTGCCCGCCTACGGGTGCAGACCGTTTGGTGGCCTGGCCGGCGCCGCGGCTGACGATGCCTGCGTGAGCAGCCACCGCGTCCGCAGCTCGCGCGCCCGGGTCTCGAGGTCGGCGACGAGCGACTGCACCTCGCGGAGCTGCGGCCGGAGTGTCTCGACCCGACGCAGCTCGGCCGCGATCTGCGCCAGGGAGCTCGCCGGATTCGACGTCAGCCGCGCAATGCGGCGTTCGCTCGAGCGAATCTGCGCTCCGACGGTTCGGGCCCAGGCGTCTGCCTGCTCACTCAGCACTCGCAGCTCACCTTCGGTCGCCGGGGTCGTGCGCTCGCGAACCTCGCGCAGACGTCGGATGAGTGCGAAATCCAGGAGCTCGGACATCCGCAGAGGCGGAGCCTTTCAAATGCGGCTCACTTACGTCGTCGTTTGGCTACAGGACTTCTTGCAGGAAGCGGACAGCTCGCTCGAAGGTCTCGATGCGATTTTCGAGCTTGCCGATCAGATGTCCCTCGTCTGCGTGGACGAGCAAGTCGCAGCGAATGCCCTTCGCGGTCAGGACCGCATGGATCTGCTCTGTCTCGACGAGCGGGACGCGCGGGTCGTTCGCGCCGTGCTGAACGAAGAGCGGCGCTCGGATCGCGTCGACGTGCGTGATCGGCGATGCCTCGACCAGGAAGTCGCGATCGCGTTCGAGCGTCCCGTACTCCGGTTCGCGGCGGGAGCGCCGCCAGGGCGCGGTGTTCTCGAGGAACGTGACGAAGTTGGCGATCCCGACGCACTCCACACCTGCCGCCCACCGTTCCGGCTGGAACGCCAGACCGGCGAGCACCATGTAGCCCCCGTACGACCGACCGTAGAGCGCCGCTCGACCCGCGTCGATGCGCGGCCGCTTTGCGAGCCAGTCGTGCAGCGAGGCGAGGTCACGGACGGAGTCGAGCCGCAGGCGCACGTCGTCGAGGTGCTGGTAGCGCTTGCCGTAGCCGGTCGAGCCGCGAACGTTCGGCGCTGCGACGGCGAACCCGAGCGACACCAGATGCTGCGTGAACGGCGTGAAGCTCGGCAGGTAGGCGGGCAGGAACTGCGACTCGGGGCCACCGTGCACCATGACGACGACCGGGAAGGGCCCGTCTCCGTCCGGCTCCCAGAGGAACACCGGCACCGAGAGGCCGTCGAAGGAGTCGAATCGGTGCAGCTGGGGCTCGCGGAGCGTGTCGAGGTCGAGCGGCCGCGGCAGCTCCGTTACGCGGCGGAGCTCGCGTGCGTCGACGTCGTAGGTCCAGACGTCGCCCGGGTCGACCGGCGAGCTGAACTTGAACGCGAGGATGTGGCCGTCGTCAGAGAAGACCGGCTCCTCGACGACGCCGCGGCCCGGGAGCGGGACGTCATGATCGACGGCCAACGTCGCGGCGTCCCTCACCTCGAGCCGCGAATAGCCGTTCTCGTTCTCGTGGACGAGCAGCTTGCGCCCGGAGCGGTCACCGTGACACTCGAGATCCCAGCCGGACTCGATGATCGTCTCCCGGCGCCGCATCGCGACGTCATAGCGCGCGATCGCTTTCGTATCCCGTCCTTCGTTCGTCGCGACGAAGAACGAGCGGGAGTCAGGCGCCCAAACCGGCTCCCCGACTTCCGCTTCGTCGTCGCGCGGATTGAGGTGCTCGATCGCGCCGGACTCCAGGTCGACGAGCAGGAGGTCGTAGTCGTTCGGGCGGCCCGTGCCGCGGAGCACAGACAGGAGGCGGCCGTCCGGAGAGAAGCCGGCAGGCGCGTTCGTCCCGTCCGCTGGCACAACGGTCCGCCCCGTGCCGTCGGCGAGCGAGCGCACGTAGACGCCCCAGTCGACGCCGTTCTCTCGGTTCGATGCGTACGCGAGGAGCGAGCCGTCGCGCGAGAAATGCGCCTGTTGATGGAAGAACTCCGGGTCCTGGACGACCGGCTCGGGAAGGGACCCCGGCGTCAGCAGCGAGAGTTGGACGTTCTCGTTCCCGGCCTCGTCGTGCTCGACGAGGATCCGGTCGGATTGCGGAACGAATTCACCGTCGACGGGGTCCGGAAAGTCCGTGAGCTGCTCCAGCGGCCCGCCGTGCAGGCTCGTCCGGAACAGCTGCATCGTCCCGGGCAGGTCACAGCGGACGAGCAGCGTGTCGCCCTGGATGTCCGCGGGGGCCGCGGTGCGGAGCTCGAGCAGCGCGCGCAGGTCGACGGTGTCGGTCACGGCAGGCATGTCTCGCGGAAGAGGCGCCGACCAGAATCGAACTGGTGTACGAGGCTTTGCAGGCCTCTGCCTAGCCACTCGGCCACGGCGCCGTTCAGCGCGCCATGGTAGCCGCGAGGTCTACGGGATCCATCGCTCGAACGAAGGCGTCAGCTGCAGCTCATGCGTCCAACCACGCGGGCTCTGATGGTGGAGATACTTGATCGCCGCTGCGACGTCCTCCATCGTCGCCGACTTCTCGGGCGGCTCGCCGTCGAGCCACTGTCTCGTCTTCTCGCTCTCGATGACCGCGTCGACGACGAGGAGCGCCGCGTGCACGTTGAGCGGTCGGAGCTCGGCCGCCTGCGATTGCAGCAGCGCCCGCGTGGCGAATGCCGCAGCGGCCCATGGCCCGCGACCGGGGTTGCCACGCTTCGCCGACCCGCCCGTCACCTGAACGAGGGTTCCACGGCCGCGCTCCGCGAGCACGCGCCCGCCGACGCGCAGGATGTTGAAGATCGCCGGCAGAAGGTTCTGGGCGTACTCGTCGAGCGAATCCGGCGGTGCCTCGTGGATCGCTCCTCCGAACGTGGGGCTCGTCGTGATCGCGTTCACGACGAGGTCGACGTCGGGGACGTCGCGGAAGACGCGTTCGACGTCGTCCGGCCTGCGTGCGTCCGCGATGAAGCCGGCGGCCTCGGGAACGTCGTCGACGAGGATCCGGATGGTTTCCTCGCTCCGTGCCACGCCGGCGACCCGCCAGCCGTCCGCCGCGAACTCGCCGGCAACGACACGGCCGAGGTTGCGCGCGCCGAAGACGAGGACGGTCGGCACGCGCGGAGGTTAGCCGCAGGCGAGCTTTGCGGCCGCCCCGACGGGGCGGTTTGCCTCCAGCGCCTGGAAGCAGAGGTAGCAATGAGGAGCGACGATCGCGGCGGCCAGATCGATGAAGCGCGAGCGCTGGAACCTCGACAGGGCTTCGCCTGCGACGTCGAGCTCGAAGCGGTTGAGCGCCTTGTTCATTTGAGCGTTCCCGTCCTGCGCGTAGTGTTTCATCGTCGCTGCGGCGGCGCGCAACGCCCGGAGGTCACGCTCGAGCCGCCGCCGCTGCGCGGCCTGTTTTGCCCGCGAGAGGCCGAAGCAATGACGAGGTGTTGCGGTTGCCGGCGTCTGGACCGTCTGGACGGGATACGTCGTCACGGCAGGTTGCGACGAGGCACTGCCTCCGCCGCAGGCGCTCGCGAACACGGCCAGGACAACGACCATCGGCAAGGGGAGCGCTCGCCACAGCATGCTCCCCCGAGGCTATCTACGCGAATTCAGGCTGCGACGCGGCTGAACTTCTGGATGATCTCGTCGCCGTAGGCCTCGAGCGTCTCCTCCTGTTTGCCCGTCATGAGATAGATGTTGAACTGGTCGACGCCGACCGACTCGAGCTCCTCGAGCTTCTTCTTCACCTGGTCCACGTTGCCGAGTACGCAGAAGCGGTCGACGATCTCGTCGGTCACGAATTCGCCGTGCTTGGCGCCGACGCGCGAGTGGTCCTTGTAGTCGTAGAACTTGCGCGCCTTCACGAATTCCGTCAGGTCCTTCGGGAGGTCAGATGTGTCGCCGTAGCGCTCGATGAGGTCCATGACGTGGTTGGACACCATTGCGGGGAACCAGCGTGACTGCTCGCGCGCCTCTTCGATGTCGTCGGAGATATGGCTCGGAGCTCCGACGATGCACTTGAGCTCGCTCGGGTCTCGTCCGGCCTCCTCGGCCGCGCGGCGCGCCGTGTCCATGATCCACCGGATGATCACGGGATCCGCGAGCTGGATGATCACGCCGTCGCCGACGCGGCCGGCGACTGCGAGGGCCTTCGGCCCGTATCCCGCGATCCACATCGGGATGTCCGGCAGTTCCTCACGCACCCACTTCAGCTCGAGCTCCTTGTCGTTCCACTGGACGGGACGCCCGTTCATCAGGTCTTTGATCATCGCGCAGCGTCGCTCGAACTCCGCGACCCGGACAGGCTTCAGCCCGATGACCCGCCGCGAGGAGTCCCCGCGCCCGATGCCCATCACCATCCGGCCATCGGTGATGTCCTGCATCGTCGCGTACCAGCTGGCTGTGATCGTCGGGTCGCGGATGCCGGGATTCGTGACGAAGTGCCCGAGCTTGATCTTGCTCGTCCGCGCACCGGCGAGCGGCATCGTGGCGTACGACTCCTCCCAGAGGATGTGCGAGTCGTAGGTCCACGCGTACTCGAATCCGCGCTGCTCCGCGAGCTGCATCAGCTCGAGCATCCGCTGGTACGGCGGATCAGGCAGAACCGTGACGCCAAAGCTGAGCATCGAGCCTCCCCGGTCGCTGGCAGGGAATGAGCATATCGCCGGAAAAACAGCCGCATCAAATTCGCGATGGTCTTGAAAAGAAGATTTCGGTGCGGAACACTCTGGCCGGAGAGCGAGCGTCTTCTGCTGCGGCGAGGGAGCAATCCTCATAAAGGCGGCTAGCCGCGGCGTGTTAGGCGCTCCTCCCCCTTTCCTATTCGAAAGAGCGTGGTGGCGGGGCGGTTTCGGCGCTACCGTTAAGGCGCGAGTCGCGGGAGCCGGAGCCACTCCCCGCCCGCCTGTGAGCCGGATGTGCGGGAGGTGGGCCGCCGCCTTCGGCATCCGGCTCACATAAAACCGCGGGAAAGTGCAGGTTTTCGCCTCCGGACGGATCTACTTCGTTGAAGGACGGCGGCCCACCGAA
>JBKPMS010000148.1:0-12212 GCA_046732275.1 Actinomycetota bacterium
TCGAACGCGACGGCGACTTGAGGCTGCGCCAGCTGCCAGGCGCGGACGAAGAACTCGACCTCCGACCGCATTTCACGCTCGTCAACGGCGCGCGGATACCGGACCGCGCAGGTGTGCTCGCTCAAGGGCGCAGCAAAACAGCCTGCATTCCGCAGGCTGTCGATCAACTCCGGCAGCAACGCCCCAATGCTCACGGTGACGCGCACTCTGCCCAGCATGCCCACGGCCCGGCGGCAGGGCACTACCCGGAAGGCCAATTTCACCCGTACCACGCGCCATACCTGTCGCGGTGCCGCGTACGCGGGCTGGCTCCTGAACAACGATGGACTTAGAGAATGTCTGGCCGCGGGCCTCGACTGAGACGATCCGAACCGGGCTCGTCACGCTTGAATCGGATGCCCAGGACCGCGCTACACTCGCTCGACCGAGCGACTCTGACGGGCAGGAGGGAGATCGTTGCGGAGACGGTCGACGAAGCTACCGCCTCCCTCTCACGGGCTGTCGCGAGTCGGGCCCTGGTGGCTCGCGGCGCTCATCCTCGCCGCCGTCTGGATCGCCGTCGGGACGGTGCTGCTGCTGGCCTCGTCGGTGCGCGCGGGGCGCGTCAGCGGCTGGCACTGGTGGCGAATGTTCAAGGAAGGGCCCGAGGACACCGGCGAAGATCTCGAGTGAGCACGAGGCGAGGCCCAAGAGGCCGTCTACGACACGCTCGGACGAATCGCGCCCATGGCGTCGTCGATGCGGGCGACGACCTGCTCGAAGCTTCCGACGACATCGTCGAAGCGATGGCGGACAATCTCCCCGGGGGGAGTATCGTCAACCAGATGTGGGACGTCGTGCTCATGCCCGGGCGCTTCGGCGTCAAGGTGGCCACGACGGTTCTCAAACGCAACAACTCCCGCAGCTGAAGCGTGTGGCCCGCGCTCCAGTGCGCGGGTGCGCCGGACACACGTCTCCCCTCTAACCGGTAACAACAACGAGGAGGTTTCGCCGATGACCGAAATGAAGGAAGCCGCCGAGCGCCGCGATGCGCTCGTGGAACGTCTGTCCTCGAATGCGATCGGGGCGTTCGACCTCTTCTCGGTCTATCTGGGTGACGTCCTCGGTCTGTATCGGGCTCTTGCCGATCGAGGACCGCTGTCGTCAGCGGAGCTCGCGGCGGCGGCCGGCGTCCACGAACGTTATGCGTGCGAATGGCTCGAGCAACAGGCGGCGAGCGCGTTGCTCGACGTCGAACAGGGCGGCGACATGCGGCGCTTCCGGCTTCCGGAGGGCCACGACGAGGCGTTGCTCGACGTGTCGAGCCTCAACTACATCACGCCGACTGCGCATTCGGTCCTGGCTTCCATCCGCCCGATCGACAAGCTGCTGAAGGCATTCAGAAACGGTGGCGGTGTTCCGTACGCCGAGTACGGCGACGACATGCACGAATCACAGGCCGCCGGCACCCGCCCGCTCTTCGACAACCTGCTCGGGCAGGAGTGGCTACCGGCCGTTCCCGAGCTCCACGAGCGCTTGCTCGCCGAGCCGGCCGCGCGCGTCGCCGACATCGCGTGCGGCCAGGGCCGGTCGAGCATCGCCATGGCGCGCGCGTACCCAAAGGTGCATGTCGACGGCATCGACGCCGACGCAGCGTCGCTCGAGCGTGCGCGGGAGAACCTGGAGGGGAGCGGCGTCGAGGACCGTGTCACCTTCCACGTGCGGGACGCCGGCGATCCAGAGCTAGCCGGGCGCTATGACCTCGTCACGATCTTCGAAGCGCTGCACGACATGTCGTATCCAGTCCAAGCGCTGCACGCGGCGCGAGGGCTACTCGCCGAAGGAGGGCTCGTCTTGATCGCCGACGAGCGCACGGAAGACAGGTACACCGCGCCGGCGAGCGATCGAGAGCGCCTGTTCTACGGATACAGCGTCTTCCACTGCCTACCGGTGGGCATGGTCGGCGAGGGCGCGGCAGGAACGGGAACTGTCATGCGCGCCGAGACGCTCAGGCGCTATGCAGAGGAGGCCGGCTTCTCGAGCTGCGAGGTGCTGCCAATCGAGGCCGACACCTGGCGGTTCTACTTGCTGCGACCCTAGCTCGTCGCGCTCGCGGCGGTGCCGAAGAGCCCGAGCTGGTGGGCTACTCCTGCCGCCTCGGTGCGGTTCGAGACGCCGAGCTTCCCATAGATGTTGTGCAGGTGGAACTTGACGGTTTGGTCAGAGAGGAAGAGCTTCTTCCCAACCTGGCGGTTCGAGAGGCCCTCCGAGACCGCTGTAAGGATCTCGAGTTCCCGCGCGGTCAGTCCCGTCTCCTCGCGCGCCTGCAAGCGCTCGGTCTCCTGGCGGATATGCGCAACCGCCCCGGGGTCAACGCGCGGCGTGGAGTAGTAGACGTTCCCGGCGAGCGCCTGCCGCAACATGGCAGGGATGTCGTAGGGGTTGATCGACTTGGCAATGTAAGCGGCTGCCCCAGTGCTGAGCGCCAGCTCGATCTGCCCCCGGTGCTCCGAGCCGGAGAAGACCACGACCTTCACGTGCGGATGCTTTTCGCGGAGCACGGCGAGGCAGCTGAGGCCGTCCAGAACCGGCATCTGAAGGTCGAGCAGCACGAGGTCGGGATTCGTCCGCGCCACGAGCGGCGCCACCTGCGCGCCCGAGGCAGCAGTGCCGATGACCTCGAACTCGCCCTCGTCCTTGAAGACTTGCGCGATCGCGTCGACGACGAGGGGATGATCGTCTGCGATGACGACGCGCTTCTTGCTGTGGCCCATTGCGGGAAGTCTGGTCGGTCGGCTCCCGCCGGTGCATCCCCCTTTTGGATCAATTGGCACCACCCTTTTGGGGGCGGACCGCGGTAAGGTACGGACTCTTGGCGGCGCAGCCCCTTCCTCTCGTCGACCTCCTCCTCGGCCTGATGCTCCTCGCAACGATCGGCGTCGCAGCCACCCGGCCGCCGCCGGCCGGGCAGCTACCCGGCCGACGGCTACTCGGCTGGTTCCTCGTCGGCGTGCCGCTTCCGCTCGTGGTCGGAGTCCACGAGCTCCTCCCGGCGCATCCGGCGGGTGGCGAGGGAGCCTTCCTCGCGGCGATCGCGGCCTTCGCCGTAGGCGCAGTGCTCATTCTTGCGCGCGACGAAGACGATGACCGTGACGGCGAGCTCGGTACCGGCCCGGCTCCATGGTGGCCTGAGTTCGAGCGGGACTTTCGTGCCTACGCCCGCCGAGAGTCACGTCCGCGGATCCGGGTCTAGTCGTGGGCGCTCATGGGTTCGTTCTCACGATGACCTGCGGCGCGGCGCTGCTCGCCCTCTGGATCATGGCGCGCTACACGAGCTTCGGGCCGCGTTCCGTCGGCTGGGCTGTCGTTCATGTCGTCGTCGCCTGCGTCGTCCTTCGCCTGTTGCCGTTCGCCTTCGACGCGATCCGCGCCAGCGGGATCCCGGCAGCCGCCTACGTCGAAGTCTTCGCCGTCGCCCTGCCCTTGTTCGTCTACGCGTTCCTCAGCGGGGGCTGGGTCGGACGGGCGGCGTTGGGCCTGCTCCGCAGATAGCCGCGGCGCTGGCCCGTCGCCTTACTTGAGGAGGCCTCCGCCGAGGAACGCAGGGGCGAGGATGATCACGAAGAGCACCGGCAGGATGAAAATCGCGATCGGAAACAGCATCTTCACGGGCGCCTTCTGCGCGCGCTCCTCCGCGAGCATCTGCCGGCGGTGTCTGAAGTCGACTGCCTGAGCTTGCAGGATGTTCGCAAGTGGCGAGCCAAGCTGCTCGGATGCCAGCACGGCGTTCGCGAAAGCAATGGTGTTCTCCGTTCCGATGCGGTCGGCGAAGCTTCGTAGCGCACCTCGCCTCGACTGCCCGACGCGGAGCTCGGTCATCACGCGCTTGAGCTCCTCGGTTAGCGGCCCGTCGCTGGCATCTACCAGGTAGCTCAGGGCGGCGTCGAAGCTCATTCCAGCCTCGATCGCGATCGCAAGCTGGTCGACGAAGTGAGGAAGCTCGCCGTCGATCTTGTCCGCTCGACTGGTTGCCGCCTTCTTGAGGAAGAAGCCGGGCAGGTAGACGGCCGCCCCGCCGAATAGCAGCGCTAGCACGATGCGGCGCCCGCCGTCGGCGAGAGTGAAGCCGGCCAACAAACCGAGAAGGGTGAGGCCAACTCGGCCGGCCATGAAGAGTTCTGCCGTCAGACGCCGTGACGCTCCTGCACGAAGGAGCTGAGCCGTGATGTCGTCGGGCGACTCCTTTCGCCAGACTTTGGTGTGCACCTGCACGAGCAGTGCCGACAGGCGCTTGAGCAGCACCGACTCGCGGTGCGTCTCGGAGGTTTGAGTCCTACCTTGCGCCGCGGAACGAACAGTCTCGAGCGCAGCGCGTCGTTCGCGTTCGGCCGCGAAGCGCGGACGCGTCAATTGGAACGCGGCGAGCGCAAGGCAACCGATTCCGAGGACGAGAAGAATGATCATCGTTAGTACCTCACCGAGACGATTCGCTTGAGCAAGAGGCCGCCTATAGCGATCGACGTCAGACACAGCACCATCAGGATGTGTCCACCCGCCGTCGTGTACAGCGGCTTCATGTACGAAGGGCTGATCAGGGTCATGAGCGCCGCAAGGCCGACTGGCATGAGAGTGAGGACGATCGCGGACATTCGTCCGAGAGCGGTCAACGCGCGCACCTTGCGGGCATGGCGCTGCCGATCGCGAACCGTCTCCCCCAGCGTGTCGAAGAGGCCCGCGAGCGACCCGCCAGCCTGCGACTGCACGTTGATGGCAGTCGCCACGTACTCGAGGTCGGGAGACCCGATTCGTTTGCACATAGCGTCGATCGCCTGGTCGAGCGGCCGTCCGAGCTTCTCCTCGCCGAGGACTCGGGCGAATTCCTCCGAGGCCGGCGGTGCCCCGTCGTCGACGATCGCCTTCAACGCCGTTCGAAGGCCATGTCCGGCCCGAAGGGTCGACGCGATGGTCGCCAGCACGTCCGGAAGCTGTCGATCGAACGCTTTCGTGCGCTTGTGCCCCGCGATCCGCAGTGCCGGGAGCGGTGACACGAAGCCGAACAGCATCAGCAGGAGCACTAGGACGGAAGGCACGCCGATGATCGTGCCGAGTATCCCGAACGCGAGCGAGGCGAGACCTCCAAGATAAGGCAAGTAGCCGATACGGAGCTTCAAGCCCGACCGCTCGAGCGCGCCTGCCAGACGCTTCGAACCCGGAAGGTCGTCCATCGAACTCTCCGTCCAGTCGAGCAGCGACCCGAAGCGACCAGGCTTGTCGTCGGTTTCCTCACCGCGATCGCTTGGCCTCACGTACGACTCGATCAGGCGGTTGAGCTCCGACTTGCGACGTCGGCGCAAGACGACCCCTCCCGCCAGTCCGAGTAGGAGAGCAGCAAGCGCGACGACGACCACAGGGGCGATCGAGCTTCGGGCGATGGACGCAGGGATCAAACCCCCGTCATTGCCGCCCGGCGGGATCCGCACCGTGGTCGAGCCGCTCGTTCCGGCCGCCCGCACCGTTAGCACGATCCGATCTCCGGGTCGGGAATTCGTCAGGTATGAAAGCTGCCACGTACGATCGAGCTCGCGACCGAGCGTGCGGTAGGTTGCGCTCAGCTTCGTGGTATCCGCTGCGTCGAAGAGCCGACCGCCGGTCGTAGACGCGAGCGCTTCCAGCGGCTGCCTGTCGGCCCTGATACCTGCAGCGATCGAGTAGACGATGACGTTCGCCCGCTGGGCGGCCGCGATCGCCTCCGACAGCGAGTTGCGAGAACCGAGGTCGCGGCCGTCAGTGAGTAGTACGAGGATCCGTGTCCCGTTTGACATTCGCTCCAGGCGCGCGGCGGACAGCTGCACCGCGTCGTAAAGCGATGTGCCCGTTTGAACGTCCGGAGCCAATGCGGCGAGCGCTCGGTCGACATCGGACTTCGACTCGTTCGGCCGCGTGAGCGCCAGCGCTTCGTGCGCGAACGCGACCAGCCCCGATGCGCCGGTGTGACTCTGTCTCATGAGGAACTGGTTCGCCGCACGCTTTGCCTCGCGAAGGGGGCGCCCGGTCATCGACTGGGAGTTGTCGACGGCGAGCAGCATCGCCTGGGCGGAGCCCAACGCACGTGCCTTCACGAACCGGGCCGGCTGGCCGCCTTCGAAGAGCTTCGGGCGGCTCCCCTCCGGCCCGACGGCCGTCACTCGCACGAGCGGGAACTTCGCGACGTCGACGCGGCGGATCTGCACGGGGGGCGAGGCTTGCGCTGCCACAGGCAGCGCAAGCGCGAGCATTGCGAGAAGTGCGACTGCAGCGCGTCTCACGCGTCCCCCAGCCAGGCCGACGGGGGAAGCTCGACGCCGTTCGCGGCGAGCTTTGTCAGGAAGCCGGGCCGCAGACCAGTCGAGCGCAACGGCTCGATGAGCGGCGCCGGCCTGTCCACGGACCTCAGACCGCTCGTCCGAGCGAGGAAGAGGTCCTGCAGCGTGACGACGTCGCCCTCCATGCCGGAGATCTCCGTGATCTGTGTTACTCGGCGAGAGCCGTCGACAAGCCGTGCGATGTGCACGAGCAGGTCAAACCCTCCGGCGATCTGCTCGCGAACGGCCTTGATCGGTAGCTCGATGCCGGCCATCAGCACGAGCATCTCGAGCCGGTGCAAGGCGTCCCGAGCGGAGTTCGCGTGAACCGTGGTCAGCGACCCGTCGTGCCCTGTGTTCATCGCCTGGAGCATGTCGAGCGTCTCCGCGCCGCGGACCTCGCCGACGATGATCCGATCGGGCCGCATACGGAGCGCGTTGCGAACGAGATCGCGGATGCGGACCTCGCCCTCGCCCTCCACGTTCGGTGGACGCGACTCGAGCGAGACGACATGCGGCTGCTGGAGCCTGAGCTCCGCTGCGTCCTCGATCGTGACGATCCGCTCCACCGCCGGCACGTTGGCCGAGACAGCGTTCAGGAGCGTCGTCTTGCCGGTGCCCGTACCGCCGGAGATGAGGATGTTCAGCTTCCCGCGGACACAGTGCGCGAGGAAATCGGCGGTGTGGTCGCTGAGGCTCCCGAGCCCAATGAGATCCTCTAGGGAAAGCGCGTCGCGGGTGAACTTCCGGATCGTTAGCGAAGGCCCACGGAGCGAAAGCGGTGGGATGATCGCATTGACGCGGCTGCCATCAGGCAGGCGAGCGTCCACCATCGGCGAGGCCTCGTCGACGCGGCGGCCGACCTGCGACACGATGCGGTCGATGATCCGCAGCAGATGCGCGTCGTCGAGGAACGAGGCGTCGGTCTCCTCGATCCTGCCGGCGCGCTCGATGTACAGCTGGTCCGAGCCGTTGACCATCACCTCGGTGACACTCGGGTCCTGGAGGAATGGCTCGAGCGGACCGTACCCAAGGATGTCGTCGGCGATCTGCCGCTCGAGCTCGGAGCGCTCGCTCGGGCTGAGGGGAGCTTCTTCCGCGTTGAGCTCCTCGACGACGATCTCCCGAACACGCCGAACCAGCTCGTCGCTGCCTTCCAGGTTGAGGAAGGCGCTCCCGAGACGGGCGATGCATGTCTTGTGGATCTTCGTCTTGAGCTCGGCGTGCGGGTCACGTGCCCGGCGGCGCAGAGACTCCCGGTTGACTTGCAGACGCTCGGCGAGCGCCGACGCGTCCGCGGTGCGTGAGAGTCCGTTTCGATCGAAGGGGCTCATCGTCGGCCTCTCAGAAGGAACCGGCGCTGTGTGGTCTCACTGGGCGCCTTCTCCCGCGCGTGCGCGGCAACGAACACCGACGAGGCGAGCTTGGCGACCGCGCGCGAGAACGGGCTGTTCTCGGCGGAGACCACAACAGGGACGGCGCGGTTCACCGCGACTGGGACAGCTGAATCATCCGGGAGCTCGTGGACGACTTCCGCGTCGAGAGCCTTCTCGATGTCGGTTCGGCCGATGCCGCCGGCAGCGCCGATGCGGTTGGCGACGAGGGTGATCTTGTCGCGGTCGAAGCCGAGGCGCTCGATCGTTTCGAGGCCGATCCGGACGTTCTTGAGCGAGGTCACTTCCGGGTTGCACACAAGAAGTAGCTCGTCGGTGTGATCGAGCGCAGCGAGCATCGGCCCGTCGAACAAAGGCCCTGTGTCGATGACCACGGCGCCGTAGGCGTTCCGCGCGGAGTCTAGGACCGCCGAGAGCTCGGCCTGCCCGACGACATCGGCCTCTTCGGGGCGCTGAGGGGCAGGAAGGACCGACAATCCGGTCTGAGCGTCGTCGCTGACGAACGCCTTCAGCTTTTCGACGTCGATGGCGCCCGGCGAGGCGGCGAGATCTGCGATCGTCGCCCGCGGGGAAACCGCGAGCGTCAGCGCCGAGTCGCCGAACTGCAGGTCGAGATCCACGAGGAGTGTCTCCACTCCGGACCGCGCCGTCGCCGCGGCGAGGTTTGTTGCCAACGCGGTCTTGCCGCTGCCGCCCTTCGGCGAGAACACGGTGACGACCTTGCCGGTCGGAGCTCCGCTGGCAGCGATCGCGGCCTTTCGGATTGCGAAGAGGAGCGTCTCAGCCGGTTGGGGCAGCATGACGACGTCGGCCGCCCCGACGGCGATTCCCGTCTCGACGATCCCATTCGGCTCGCCGTACGCCGCGAGAATGAGCGGCGTGTCGGCGATCTTCCTCAGGCGCTGCACCGCCTCTGCGACATCTGCTGCAGACGAGGACTCGAGCACGTGCAGCGTGACGTCCGCCGACACCGGGGAGATCCCGTTGCCGTCGGAGCCCGCACGGATCATCGCGATCGTCGGCTGATGCTCGAGCGTGCGCGCGACCGCGTCGGCCGCGGGCCCGCTCAACAGGAGGCGGAGCCGCGAGCTCGGCTTGTAACCGTTACTCGCCATCGACGCTCTCCGGGAACGTGCCGGCAATCTGTTTCTTCGCCGTGCGCGCGGGAAGCCCGCGGCCGAGGACGGAGTGAAGCGTGTCGATGCTGGGCGCGGTGTTGCGCGGATTCGCTGTCGGCCGCAGCACGAGGAGCCAGTTGGCATTCGACATCGCCCAGAGCATGGTCTGGCTCTCCTTGTCGGTCATTGCGAGGGTCGCCGTGGCCGAAGGCGTTTCGCTGCTGAGGTCACTGGAGCTGGGTGCATCCGGAGCCTTCAGGACCAGGAGGTTGCGAAGAACGACTCGCGTCGTAGCTCGCTTGATGGAGCCGAGCGAGTACTTGGCGTTGGCGACAACATCCACACGATCGCCTTCGGAGACTGTGCCGGCCAGGAGTTGTCGCGGCTCGCCGGGAACGAGCACCGCGCGCTGCTTGCCGGAGAACTTGGCGAAGATGCCGCCCTGTGCGAGCGGCTTGAACTGGCGAAGCGTAATCTGCTCGCCCTTGTAGATCGGCCCTGACGACACGAGCGACGTGAGCGGCGCTCCGCTCGTGATGGAGCCGGCGACGACGGCGCGTCGAGGAACCGTCTGCGCCTTCAGGTAGCCACCGCCCGCAACGGATGAGCCTTCGGTGCCGGCAGGAATGTCGCGTGACGCGACCAGGACTTTCACCAGGCTTGCGCCATGCGTGACGCTGTGTCGGAAGCTGGTGATGTAGACGCCGACGAGAATCGCCGCGAGCGCAGCAAGCCCCAACGGCAGAGCGAGACTTCTGATTCGAGATTTGGTCATTGGGGCTTCCTTTCGTCTCTTATTTGGTCAGCGTGATGACATGCACGCCGAAGTCCTTGCTGGGATCGGTGATCGGGTTGCCGGCCGCAAGGTCCGTCGCGATGAAGGTGACGAAGTGGCCGGTGAGGACGTGTTCTTTTCCGGCCCACTTACCGATGTCGTCGATGACGAACGCGGCCCAGCCGATGACGTGGTACCCCGACGCGGTCGCAGTGTCGTAGATCGGAAACAGCAGCACGCGGTGGGCGGTCGCGGCATCCTGGAGCTGCGTCTTGATGCCGTTCTTTTCGCCGTTCGCCGGCGGATAGGTGGTGTCGATCGGGAGATAGTCGGGGTATCCGGTCGTGAGCCAGTCCTTCATGTCGCCGGTGCCCGCACTTCCGTCGCGGTCGAGGTCGAGAAGGCCGAACTTGCTCTTGGTCGGGTCGTAGGGGTTGTCCTCGTCGAACCCCAGCACCACGGTCGTGCCGAAGCAGCTCGGGTTGGTGACGATGCAGGCGTAGTCCTTGTAGATTCCGACAGGCGCGACGTCCTTCAGCTTCTCCGGCGCGCTCACCTGGGCCTGCGCCTTGGCGTGGACTGTCACGATGTCGAACGCGGCGTCGAGGACAGGCGCGAAGATTCCTGGTGTGTCTGCCTCAGCGGCGACATCGATCGTTGCTGCGTTGGGGAACGTGACCGCAGGCGCCGCGATGCCGGAGTAGTTGCGCTGGGCGTAGTCCAGCGCGACGGTCTGGGCAGTTGACTGCTCAGTCGGAAGATGCTGCGCGCCAGCCAGCGCCGCCGCGTCTGCCGCGGTCTGCAGCTTGCGCTGGGCGTGGAACCACGAACCCACGTCCACGACCAACGCGGCCATTCCGACGAGCGCAGTGAGAATGACGGCGACGAAAACGAGCGCCTGCCCCGATTCGCCACGGATGCGTGAAATGAACGTTGTCATTCCATCCGCTCCTTCGCGTTCGCGGTCAGATCCCCCGACGCGCTCACGCCGGGAAGACCGATCGAGTACGGGTACGTGATCGTGATCGAGACCTGGTCGCCTGTGTTCGCGCCGGCGACGCAGGTGATCCGGCTCGAGATCGTGGTCCACTGACCCGCGGAAACCGTGTCCTGAATTGCGTTCCGGGCGAACGTGCAAGGAGTACTCGTTCGCTTGACCGCGGCCGCGCGCGCGCCTACGCGCGCTGCGTCGGTGATCGCGAGGTAGTTCCGGAAAGCGAGACCGAACTGCGTGATCCCGAAGACGAGGAGCACGAGGATCGGTAGGACAATCGCGAACTCGACGAACGTCTGCCCGCCCTCGTCGCGAAAGCTAAATCTTGTTTGTGTGAGTGTCTTCATCTCAATAAGTACGTCGGAGCTTCCGGCGGTTTCGACGGAAGCTCCGACTGTCCAGAAACGTCGTTGTACGCCTCTTAGAAAGCGCCGGTGACGTCGGCGATCGCGCCCGTGATGGCGCCGGTGAGGCCCGTCCACGTGGCGGCAAGCAGGACGCCCACGACGATGACCGAGAGGACGAGCGCGTACTCGACGAACGTCTGGCCGCTCTCGTTCTTCGACTCGGCGATCAGAGCGGTCGCCCAAGCGTAGAAACGATCCATCATGAGGTAGTACCTCCTAGGTCTTGCAAGGGCGACCTCGCCCTCGCTTTTGCAGTCGTCAGTGAAACTCGCCGGGCTCGGCCTGACTTCACCCGCGCGGGCTGACGTGCGGGTGGTTTGAACTACCCGATCGGTAGATCCGGTGGCGGCAGACCGCCGCAATACTGCGCCGCGTGCACAAGATTGTTCTAGTCGGATCCGAAGGTCAGGTCGTCTGCGAGCTCTGCGAGATCGCCGACGGCCCGCTCACGCGCATGCGTGGCCTTCTTGGGCGCAAGTCGCTCACGCGTGGACAGGGGCTGCTGATCCGGCCGACTTGGTCGATCCACACCTGGTTCATGCGGTTCGCGATCGACGTCGTCTTCCTCGACCGCGAGCTCCACGTGCTGAAGATCAAGCAGCAGCTCCGGCCCTGGCGCGCTGCCGCTCGCTGGCGGGCTCACTCGGCGCTCGAGCTTCCTGCCGGCGAGTGCGCTCGCCTCCGGCTCCAGGTTGGCGACCGCCTCGCCTGGGGATCGCTCGACGCGAAACGATGACCGAGGCGCTCGCCTGGACTCGCGCTCGGCCGGTCGGCTCGCTCCTGGCGGCGGGGGTCGCCGCCGCCGCACTCGCCCTCTACGGACTGAGCGCCGACGGGCTCATCGCGGCATTCATGTGCGGGGTCCTCGTCGTCTTGTCCGTGATCGACATCGAGTCGCACCGCCTGCCGAACAACATCGTCCTACCGTCTGCCGCAATCGTGCTCGTCGCGCGGCTCGCAACTGAGCCCGAGCACTGGCAGGCGTGGCTGGGTGCGGGCCTCGGCGCGTTCGCCTTCTTTCTCGTCTTCGCGCTGATGTACCCCGCTGGACTGGGCATGGGTGATGTCAAGCTCGCCCTTCTGCTCGGGTTCGCGCTGGGCGGGGCCGTTCTCCCGGCGCTCGTGGTTGGAACGCTTGCGGGAGGTGCCGCCGGAATCGTCCTCCTCGCGCGCAACGGCGCCGAGGCACGGCGTCGCGCCATTC
>JBKPMS010000149.1:0-17778 GCA_046732275.1 Actinomycetota bacterium
GCGCGAGGCTCCTCTTGTCGAGTCCGGCGGTGAAGCCGTACGAGGCGCCGCGGCTCGCCATGGGGAGAACGTCAGCGATCCTCTCGCAGCGTCGCCATCGCGCCCGCTAGTAGGGCACGCCGTCTACACCAACCACGCCGCCGATGACTGTGCCGAGGCACGCTGACGCGGCTACGCGCCCTCGCCGGAGGGGGTGAACAGTGTCAACTGCAGCCCATCCGGCGCCTGGAGCCGCACGCTGACGTCGCGCCAGGGCGTCTCGACCGGTCCCGCGACGAGCTCAGCGCCGACGTCCACCAGGCGTTCCCCGACCGTGGCGCTGTCGTCTACACGGAACGCAATCCGCACCGGCCCGGCCACGCGACGTCCGACCTCGAGCCGGTCGACCTCCGCCGCGTGCGCCTCGTCGGCAAGCTCGAGCGTCGCGCCGCCGGCCGCGAGAAGCACTCCATGACTCGACTCGGTCTTCCATTCCTCGAGCTCGGCAAGCCCAAGCCCGTCGCGGTAGACCTCCAGCGCCGCATCGAGGTCCGCGACCGTCAGCACCAGGCGAAGCTCGTGGACTGTCACATTCCCATGGAGTGGTATCCGGAGTCGACGTAGAGGGTCGTTCCGGTCACGTTGCGCGCGTCGTCGGAGAGCAAGTACGCGGCCGCCGCGCCGACGTCGTCGGCGGAGATGTGGCGGCGGAGCGGGGCACGCTCCTCGACGATCGCTTCCATGGTCGGAAACCCTGCGATCGAGCGCGCGGCCAACGTACGCACCGGGCCGGCCGAGATCGCATTGACGCGGATGTTCTTCTGCCCGAGGTCCCACGCGAGATAGCGCACCGACGCGTCGAGCGTCGCCTTCGCGACGCCCATGACGTTGTAGTGCGGCACGGCGCGCTCGCCGCCTAGGTACGTCATCGTCAGGATCGAGCCGCCGCCGCGCGCATCCATCAGCGGTTCCGCAGCCCGCGCGCAGGCGACGAGTGAGTAAGCGCTCACGTCGAGCGCGAGCCAGAAGCGATCACGCGGTGTGTCTGTGAACCTGCCCTCCAGATCCTCGGCAGCGGCAAACGCAACCGAGTGGACGAGCAGGTCGAGGCCGCCGTCGAAAGCGGCGCCCGTTTCTTCGAAGACGCGGGCCACGTCGGCGTCGGAGCGCACGTCGCATTCGGTCACGAGCGGACTGGAGACGGACTCCGCGAGGTCGCGGACGCTCTTCTCGATGCGCTCGCCCTGGTACGTGAAAGCGAGCTCGGCGCCACCGTCCGCGAGGCGCTTCGCGATCGCCCAGGCGATCGAGCGCCGGTTCGCGACGCCGAGAATCAAGCCACGCTTCCCGTCGTAGGTCCCGGTCATTGCGCGAGCATAAATCCCTTCCGCTACATTCCGTCCCCTTGCGCCGTTCCGTGGCTGTCCTCTTGTTCGTTGCGGCGCTGGCGTCTGCAGTCCCGGCGGGAGCGGCGCTCGTCCCGATCAAGCGCACGTTCGGCGACCGGACGGTGCCTCGCGTGCGCACGGGGACACTGTCGATTCCGCGCAACCAATCGTCTGGACGCGTCCGCGTCATCGTCGGGCTCCAGCTGCCGCCGCTGGCAGCGTGGTCGGGACGGTCGCTCGCGGCCGCCGGCGGGAAGCGGAAACTGCGTGTCTCGAGCGAGACCTCGCGCCTCTACATCGCGCGTGTCGCTGCAGCGCAACGGATCGCCGTGGCGAAGCTGCGGCGCGCGATTCCGGCAGCACGCGTCGGCCGGCGCTTCCAGATCGTTCTCGACGGAGTGACCGTCTCGTTGCCGGCCACGAAGCTCCCGCAGCTCGTGCGACTCGGCTTCGTGCGCAAGGTGTATCCCAGCGTCCGCTACACGCTGGCGACCGACACGAGCCCGTCCGTGATCGGCGCCGACGAGCTGCACCAGCTCACAGGAGCGCGCGGCGACGGGATCAAGATCGGCGTCGTCGACGACGGCGTCGACAACACGAACCCGTTCCTCAATCCGGCCGGGTTCTCGTACCCGGCTGGGTTCCCGAAGGGCGGCAGGCGCTGGACGACCCCGAAGGTCATCGTCGCACGCGCGTTCCCCGGTCCCAACTCGGGCAGGCCCGGTCGGTTGGCGCTCGACCGCAAGGCGTCGTTTCACGGCACACATGTCGCGGGCATCGCAGCCGGTGATTCAGGTACGTGCTCGCCGGGAGGACGTGACCATCCGCCGACCTGTGGACTGTCAGGCGTCGCTCCACGCGCGTACATCGGCAACTACCGGGTGTTCAACGTCCCCACGCCGATCGGCCACGTTGCCAACACGCCCGAGATCGCTGCCGCTTTCGAGGCCGCGGTGCGCGACGGCATGGACGTCATCAACTTCTCCGGCGGGGGCGCGGAGACCGATCCCGCCAACGACGCGATGATCGACGTGATCCACAACGTCGCCGCAGCCGGAGTCGTTCCCGTGATCGCCGCCGGTAACGACCGCGAAGACTTCGGCCTCGGGACAGTTGGATCACCCGGCACCGCTCCCGACGCCGTGACGGTCGCGGCCGTGTCGAACTCGCATGTGTTCGCGCCGGTGCTGAGCGTGCGGGCGGCGGGGGCACCGGCGACATTGCAGCGCATCGCCGTTGCGAGCGCCGCCGGCGCCCGGTTCCCGGCCTCGTTCTCAACCCCCCGGCGGCTCATCGATGTCGGCTCGCTCACGTCCGGGGGCGCCGCCGTCGATCCTCGCCTCTGTGGGCCTGACAGCGACACGAACAACCCGAACCGCACACCGCTCCAGAGCGGCTCGCTGTCCGGAGCCGTCGCGCTTGCCGCACGCGGCCACTGCACGTTTGTGTCGAAAGCGATCCGGGCCCGCCGCGCCGGCGCGATCGGACTCGTACTGTGGGACAACCGTCCGGGCACGGCGAACGGGATTCCGGTCCGGCTGCCGCTCCCGTCCGGGATGATCTCCGACCTCGACGGCTCTCGGCTGCGCGCATATCTCGCGACCACCGGCGGGTCGACCCAGGTGACGATCGGCAACACGATCCAGCGGATCGACGACGGCCGCAGCGCCGTAATGATGAGCTTCTCCTCGGGAGGCCCGACCGCGTTCGAGCACCAGCTCAAGCCGGACGTATCCGCACCGGGCGGCTCGATCCTCTCTTCCACGCTGCCCGAGTTCACGGGCCGGGCGCGGTTCGCCGTCTTCGACGGCACCAGCATGGCGACGCCGCATGTGGCCGGGGCCGCGGCGCTGTTGACGCAGCTGCATCCCGGGTGGACGCCGCAACAGATCAAGTCGGCGCTCGTCTCGACCGCGGGCGCCGCGTGGTCCGATACCGCCCGCACGCAGGAGGCGCCGGTGAACCTCGAGGGTGCCGGTCTCGTCGACCTACCGGACGCGGCCGAGCCGGACGTGTTCACGGAGCCGAGCACGCTCTCCTTCGAGGAGCTGGACGCCACTGCGGGGAGCGTGAGCAAGGCGCTGCTCGTGCGTATCACGGATGCCGGAGGCGGAGCAGGGACGTGGCAGGTCGAGCTCCATCCCCAGGCGGCGACCTCCGGTACGGCACTCGATGTCCCGCCTGCGATCGTCGTTCCGCCCGGCGGCGAGGCCGACCTCGTTGCCGTCGCGCGCGCCGCTGCGGGCGCCGCAAGCGGAGAAAACTACGGGTTCGTCCTCCTTCGCAAGGGAGACGTGACGCGGAAGATCCCGTACGAGTTCATCGCCGATCGGCCGCAGCTCGAGCTCCTGCAACCGAAGCGTCTGAAGAAGTTCCAGGTCGGAGACACCATCAACGGCGCGAACCGCGTCACGAGCTACTGCTGTCCCGCTGCGCCTTTCGGGCCGCCACCGGACTACGTCGGCCCGACGATGGAGGAGTCCGGCGCCGAGACGCTCTACACGACGAGCATCAACAAGCCGGTCGCGAATCTCGGCGTCGCCGTCGAGTCAGCGACGACCGGTGCGCTCATCCATCCGTGGTTCCTCGGCTCACCCGACGAGCACGACGTCCAGGGGTACGCAGGGACGCCCGTCAACGTCAACAACCTCATGCCCGACTTCTCCGTCGACCTCGGGACGGCCGGCGCGTCCTTCCCCAAGGTGCAGCGGTTCTTCGTCGCCGTCGATTCGGGCGAGGATCCGTTCTCGGGTCGGCCGCTGCCCGGCCGGTACGTCCTCCGCTCGTGGGTCAACGACGTGCGGCCGCCGCGGCTCAGGCTGCTGACGCGGCGGGTCGCGATGGGCCGGCCGACGATCGTCGCGCGCGTGACCGACGCAGGAGCGGGAGTCGACCCGCTCTCGCTCGTGATCGGCTACCGAAACGTGCTCGTGGGCGCGGCTCTGTACGACCCAGGCTCCGGCGTCGCCATCTTCCCGCTCCCGGCCGCTGCGGCTCGGATTCCTGCCGGTCGGACACGTGCCGTGCTGAGCGCTTCGGACTTCCAGGAGGCGAAGAACGTCAACTCGGTCGGCAGCGACATCCTGCCGAACACCGCGTTCCGACGGGTTGCGATCACCGCAGTCAGGGGGCCAGCCCTCACGTGGGTGGCGCCCACGACGAACGAGTGCGTCGGCCGGAGCGCCGGCCTCGTCGTCGTCGCGAGCTCCACCGTGCGGATCCGCTCGGTGCGCTTCTTTGCCGACGGCAGGCGGATCGCAGTCGATCGGACCGGCACTGCGGGTGTGTTCACGGGCTCGTGGCGAACGCGGCTCGCACACGGCGGCCGACACGAGCTGACGGCGGTAGCGACCGACGCGGGCGGACGAACACTCTCCGCGGAGCGCGACGTGCGGGTCTGCCGCTGACAGGCGGCGTCGCGGTCGTCACCGGAGCGTCGAGTGGCATCGGCGAGGCGATCGCGCGCGGCCCGTCGGAACGCGGGCGGCACGTCGTCCTGCTCGCGCGCCGTGAGGAGCGGCTGCGGGTACTCGCCGAACAGCTGGGCGGCGAGTACGAGGTGTGTGACGTCGGGAGGCGCGAGGACGTCGAACGCGTCGCCGCAACCGTGCTGGACCGCCACCCGCGTATCAGCCTCCTCGTCAACAACGCCGGCATTCCCGGCCGCGCCGGCTTCGTCGGAATCGACGCGGAGCGGCTGGAAGAGGTGCTCCGGGTGAACTACCTGGGGAGTGTCTGGTGCCTGCGGGCGTTCTTGCCGGCGCTTGAAGCAGCAGGACTCGCGGACGTGGTGAACATCGTCTCGGTCGCCGGTACCGTCGCCTTCGCACCGTCGGGCCCGTACTCGGCGTCGAAGCACGCGCAGCTCGCGTTCTCGCGCTCGATTGCCGCGGAGCTTCGCGGCCGCGGGATTCACGTGCACACCGTCAATCCCGGATTCGTCGAGACCGAGGGGTTTCCCCAGGCCACGACCTTGCGTAGCGGAGTGCTGCGCCGGCTCGTCGTGCGGCCCGACGACGTTGCGCGGCGCGTGCTGAGGGCAATCGATCGCGATCGCGGCGAGACCTTCGTGCCGGCGTGGTACCGGGCCGCTGCGATTGCGCAGGCCATGGTTCCCGGGCTCGTCGCGAGAGTCTCAGCCCGGTCCGGCTCTTTCGGCCGGAGCTAGCGGCCTACGGCGCCGGCCTGCGGAGCAGGTACCAGGCGCTCTCGGCGACGTACGTCTCGGGCCCGCCCGGCGACAAGCTGCGCGCGCGCTCGCGCGCACCGCCTTCGCAGCCGGCCAGGTCGAGGTAGTAGTCGAGCTCCCGCCGATGCGTCTGGAACCTCGTCTGGAGCAGCACGAGCCCGTTCACCTCGAACAGGTGCCGGAAGTCGATGTCCGGAAGCGTGCGCGTGTGCGAGGGGTCGCGGGCGCGTTCGAAGCGGTCGAGCTCGAGCGCCGCGAGGGGATCGGCAGGCGCAATCTGGTCGTCGACGAAGATGCGACCGCCCGGAGCAGTGACGCGCGCAAGCTCGGCGGCGGCCAGTTCCGGCCGCGCGATGTGATGGAACGTCCGGCGCGAGCAGACGAGATCGAAGGAGTAGTCCTCGAACGGGAGCTGAGTCGCGTCGCCTTTGACGAACCTCACGTTCGGCGCCGCGTCACGCCGCGCGTACTCGAGGAGCTCGGGGACGATGTCGACGCCGACGACTTCGCGAACGAGCGGCGCCAGCGCGAGCGCGAGCGTCCCGGTGCCGGTCCCGCTGTCGAGGGCCCGCTCGTCTCCGCGCGGCGCCACGAACGAGCGGACCTGCTCGCGCACCGTCTCCACCTGCCGCGCCGCATGCTCTGCAACGAGGTCAGCCGTCGCACCGAACCGGGCGCGAACGTTCTCGACGTTGGACTCAGCCATCGACCACGGTCCGTCGGGCACGTTGAGGCCCGGCTCCGATCCCGCAGACGAGCTCGTAGTTGATCGTCCCGGCGATCTGCGCGTGCGCCTCGGCCAGGACGCCGTCGCCGAGGAGGACGACGGGTGTTCCGGCCGGGAGCTCGCCCGGCAGCTCGACTGCGAACGAGTCCATCGAGATCGTCCCGACGACGCGGCGACGCTCGCCGTCAACCAGTACCTCCGTACCCATGAGGTCGCGTCGAAAGCCGTCCGCATAGCCGACGGGAACGAGGCCGATCCAGGTCGGCCGCTCGGCGACGAAACGGCGGCCGTAGCCGGTGCTCTCACCGGGCGCAAGCTGTTTCACCTGCGCCAACGCGCTGTGCCAAGAGAGGACGGGCTCGAGCCCGTCGTCGGCCGGACCGGTACCGAACGGCGACAGGCCGTAGATCGCGATCCCGCACCGCGCCGCGTCGAAGCGTGCCTCGGGGAGCCGGAGCGCGGCGGCGCTGTTCGCGACGTGCCGCTGCAAGTGGGCGAGCTCGCGCGTTGCGGTCTCGAACCGCTCGACCTGGCGACGCGCGAACTCGAGGTCGGTGTCGGCCGTTGCGAGATGCGTCATGAGGCCGACGACGTCCGTGCCCGGCTTCGGGAGCTCCGAGAGGCCGTACCGCCCCATTCCTGTGTCGAGCTTGAGATGGACGCGGACTCCTTCCGGGATGTCGCCGTTCCCGATCGCCAGCTCCAGCCGGGCGTCGCGGGCCTCGCCTACGTCGGCGCTTGAGCCTGCCGGCCCCAGGACAATGATGCGCGCGTCCCGATACCCGTTCCTGAGGGCGATGCCTTCGGGAACCGTCGCAACGCACAGCGCCGTCGCTCCGGCGTCGAGGGCAGCGCCGGCAACTTCCATGGCACCGTGGCCGTAGCCGTCGGCCTTGACCACCGCCCAGAGCTCGGCACCGTCCAACGCTCGGAGGAGCGTCGCGACGTTCCGGCGGAGCGCGCCGAGGTCGACCTTGACCTCCGAACGGTGCATCAGCCGAGCGCGCGCGGGAGACTTGCGACGACGTCCGAAGCGACGAGGCCGCGCTGTCGTGGAACGAGCGCCGCCGCGCGGCCGTGTGCGACGGCTCCGGCGGCGGCGGCCAGGCGCGGCTCCATTCCCTTGGCGAGGAAGGCCGCGATCACTCCGGTCAGGACGTCGCCTGTTCCGGCAGTCGCGAGCGACGGCGTTCCTGTCTCGCATACGAGGACGCCTTCGGCAGGCGCAGCGATCAGGGTGTCGGCACCCTTGAGCAGGACGACGCAGCCGTACGTGTCGGCCGCACGGCGCACCGCCTCGAGGCGATGCGCGTCCACCCACGACGAGTCTTCGCCGAGCAGCCGCCCGAGCTCGCCGGCGTGTGGTGTGAGGACGCGAGGCGCGGGCCAGCGCGCGGGCTGGAGCTCGAACAGCGCGTCGGCGTCGACCACCGCGGGCAACTCCCGTCCGGACAGCACGTCCCGGACGAGGCTGCGCTCGTCCTCGCCCCGCCCGAGACCCGGGCCGATGGCGATCGCCGACGACCGCTTTGCGAGCTCGTCGATGCGATCGAGCGGCGCCTTCACGGCCTCGAGCAGCCGCAATTCCACAACGGGCAGCGACGCTTCGTGCGTCGCCACCGCGACGTAGCCCGCGTCTGCCCGGAAGGCGGCCTCGGCGGTGAGGGAGACCGCGCCCGTCATCCCGGGCGATCCTCCGATGACCAGCACCGCCCCTGCGCTGTACTTCGTGTCGCGCTCGCGCTTGCGCGGCACCTGCTCGAGGATCGCTTCGGTGACCAGCCGATGCTCCGTCTCCGCCGGCTCGAGCCCGATGTCGGCGACCTCGACGTCGCCGGCGTGGAAGCGGCCGGGCGCAACGACGAGCCCGACCTTGCGCCCGTGCATGGTCACCGTCGCGTCTGCCTCGACGGCGACGCCGGCAATCTCGCCGGTGCTCGCGTCGACACCGGAGGGGAGGTCGACGGCGACGACGGGAGCGTCGGCGGCGTTCATACGCTCGATCTGCGCCGCCGCTTCGGCGCGAGGCTCGCCGCGAAAGCCCGTCCCGAAGAGGGCGTCGATCACGACGTCTGCAGAACCGTCGAGCTCGTCCGTCGTCTCCCGGCCGGCCTCAGCCAGCACGCGGAGCGCGATCCGGCCATCGCCGCCGTTCGCGCCCTTTCCGCAGACGGCCGCGATGCGGCGAGCCTGCGGGTAGCGGCGGAGAACCGCGTGCGCGACGGCGCGGCCCGCGGTCTCCATCATCGTCTCGACGTCATGCCCCGCCTCGGCGGCGCGCATCTCCTCCGCCGTGTACAGCGGCTCGAACATCAGAGGTCGATCAAGGCGGGCGTAGCTACGAAAGACGTGGCCCTCCGCGCTGACGCGAGCGTCCCGAAGGCGGCGTTCTCCCTGCACAACCGCCACTTCCCGGGTGCCGTTCGCCCGTGCCGGGCGCCGTGACCAGCCGGGCACTCCCGTCCCAACCGGCCACCCCCGGTGCCAGGCACGGTCACGAGAGGATCACGTAAGTGTGACGAGAGTGTGACAACGCGCCCGTTTTCGCTGCATGCGCGGGACTTTCCGGGGAGACATGTCTGGTGCCAGGCACCCACTAGGCGGTCTGCACGATCGCCACGGCGTTGGCGAGCTCGCGCGAATGCGTCATCGACAGGTCGATCTCGCCTGCGCCGGTCCGCTCTGCCCACGACGCCAACCGGCCGCTCAGCCGCACGGCGGGCTTCGGTCGGCCGGCGATCTCGATGTCTCGCCACGCAAACGCCCGCGCAACGCCGAAACCGAGCGCCTTGCCGACTGCCTCCTTGCCGGCGAACCTCCCCGCATAGCTCTGCGCGGGATTCGCGCGCGATTCGCAGTAGGCCCGCTCTGCCTCCGTGAAGCAGCGCTCACGGAAGCGTGGATAGCGCTCGAGCGCGCGGCGGATCCGCTCGATCTCGACGAGGTCGATGCCGACGCGAGTCACACGTGGTCCTCGAGCCACTCGGGAAGGTGCGCGATCGACGAGACGATCCCGTCGGGGCGCACGCGTGTCGCCTCGACCGTGTCCGGACGGAACTTGCCTGTGCGGACGAGCACCGTGCGCATGCCGTGCGCCTGGGCACCTGCGATGTCGGACTCGATGTCGTCGCCGACCATCCACGTCATGTCGGCATCGGCGTCGAGCGCCTGGAGCGCCGCCTCGAAGTAGGCCGTCGACGGTTTGCCGAGCACGATTGCGTCGGTGTCCGCTGCGTACTCGAGACCGACGACGAGAGCTCCCGAGTCCAGAAGCGGGCCCTGCTTCGTCTGCCACCAGCGGTTCTTGTGCAGGCAGTAGAGCTCGGCGCCGGCCTCCAGCTCGTGGAAGGCGCGAGCGAGGTTCATGTAGCTGAAGACGAGGTTCGTCTCGGGCGTCTCGTCCGCGCCGCCGAGGAGCACTGCCTCCGCGTCCTCGCCGACGAGCTCGACGCCCTCGAGCTCGCCCACGATCGCGTGCATCGTGAGCGCGAGCACGCGCCGGCCGGCAAGTGCGTGGGCGGCGGCGCGCGGCGTCGTCTGGAGCTCCTCGTCCTCGAGCTCGAGCCCCATGCCACGAAGGGCCGCCGCGAGCGCCGCACGCGTCTGCGTCGTGCTGTTCGTAACGAACCGGATGCGATGGCCGCCGGCCCGCAGACGCCGGACCGCGTCGGCACCGCCGGCGATCGGTTCCCCGGAGACGTGGAAGACGCCGTCGACGTCCAGCAGAATCGCCGCCATGGACGGCGAGTCTATTCGCGTCACGCGCTCTGTCGTTCTCCCGCTCGCGGAGATCGAGCTTCGGTTCTCGCGTTCGAGCGGGCCGGGAGGACAGCACGCTCAGAAGTCGGAGACCCGCGTCGAGGCGGTATTCGACGCCGAACGCTCGTCGGCGCTGACCGAGGCCCAGAAGCGCCGGGTCATCGCCCGCGTCGGCCCCGTCCTACGCGCCGTCGCACAGGACGAGCGCAGCCAGCTCCGAAACCGCGAGCTGGCCGTCGAGCGGCTGGTCGAGCAGCTCCGGTCGGCGCTGCGCGTCGACCGCCCGCGCGTTGCCACGAAGCCGACGGCCGCCTCGCGGGAGAGGAGGCTGGCCGACAAGCGCCGCCGCTCCCAGAAGAAGCGGCTCCGCCGACCCGCCGACGAGGAGTGAGGCAAGGCCGTAACCGGATCGGCCCCTCGGGCGTTATCCCTTCGAGTTGGCCCCCATCTCCGTCACCCTCGCCGGCCGAGACCCGCCGGCGGCAGTGGTTGCGCTCGTCGGAGAGCACGATGCCTACTCGTCCCCGCGACTCGAGAGCGAGCTCGTCACTCTGATCGAGGAAGGGCGGCGGATCATCGTCGACCTTCGCGACGCTACCTTCGTCGACTCGACGACGCTGAGCGCGCTTCTGAGCGGGCGCGACGCCGCCGGCCGGCGCGGCCTCGACCTCGTCCTCGTGCTCTCGGAGAACAGCTACACGCCGGTCCACCAGATCCTCGGCATCACCGGGCTGCGCTCGGAGTTCACGATCGTCGACGACGTCGACGACGCGCTGCAGTCGTTTCGAAACCAGCCGCACGTCGCGTAACGTCGCCGTCCGACGCGGCACGTACGTTCCCCCGCGATGGATTACGACCCGCTGCGGCGAGGGTTCGCCGAGTTCGTCGGAACCTTCGCGCTCATCTTCATCGGTGCCGGGTCGATCATGTCGTTTGCCAAGCTGTTCGCGCCCGCGATCAATGGCCCGCAGGCGCAGGACGTCTACGGAGGCCTGACGCTCGTCGGCGTCGCGCTCGCGCACGGCCTGACGATCGCGGTGATGGTGTCCGCAGTCGGGCACATCTCTGGCGGACACTTCAACCCGGCGATCACGCTCGGGTTCGTCGTCACACGCCGCATCGCGCTCGAGCTCGCCGTCGTCTACTGGAGCGTCCAGTTCGCAGCCGCCGCGGCAGCCTCGGCCCTGCTCCGCTGGATCTTCGATAGCCAGCCTCGCCAGCTCACGAACCTCGGCGCGCCTGCGCTCGGGGCCGGCGTATCGGTCTGGCAGGGCCTCGTGATCGAGCTCTTGTTGACGTTCTTCCTCGTCTGGGTCGTGTTCGCCTCCGCCGCCGATCCCGGCGGCACGTTCAAGTCGATCGCCGGCCTCGCGATCGGGCTCACGATCACCGCCGACATCCTCATCGGCGGTCCGCTCACCGGCGCAGCCATGAACCCGGCGCGCGCGTTCGGCCCGGAGCTCCTGCAGCGCGACTGGACCGACGCGTGGGTCTGGTACGTCGGACCGTTCGCCGGCGGCGCGCTCGCGGCGCTCGCGTACGAGTTCCTCTATCTGCGTCCCCAGCTGCCGATTCCGGTCGGACCCCCCGAGAGCGGCGTCATCGAGCCGCGTCCAGGCGAGACGGCGGTCTCGTAACCACTGGTAAAACGACAGCATGGGCCCGCTGGCCGTCGTCCCCGATCTCGACGCTGAGGTCGACCGGCTCTACACGCTGCCGCTCGACGAATTCACGACGGCGCGGAACGATCTAGTGCAACGCCTGAAGCGCGCCGGCCAGAAGGACGCGGCCGCGGATGTGCAAAGCCTGCGCAAGCCGACCGTGCCTGTCTGGGCGATCAACCAGATCGCGCGCGACCACGATAAGGACGTCAAGGCGCTGATCGACGCGTCCGACGAGCTGCGTGCTGCGCAGCAGCGCGCCCTCGGCAGCGGCGAAAGCGATCAGCTCCGAGCCGCAACGTCGGCGGAACGCGAAGCGCTTCGTGCCTTGACGGACCATGCGCAGCAGCTGCTCGGCCGCGATGCGCCGGCTGCGACGCTCGAACGCGTCTCATCCACGCTCCGGGCGGCCGCGCTCGACCCGCAGGCGCGGGAACTCCTCGTCAACGGCCGGTTGTCGGACGAGCTGCAAGCGACCGGCTTCGGCGCGTTCGAGGGAATGAGCGTCCCGGCGCAGCGCCGCGAACGGCCGCGGAAGAAGGCCGCGGCCGCACGGCCTTCAGCAGCTGAGCGCCGGCGTCAGGAGCGGGTGGCGAAGCTGCGTGAACGGCTCGCGAAGCTGAGGCAGGAAGCAACCGAGGCGGAGCGCGAGGCGAAGCACGCCCTAGCCGCGGCCGATCGGGCTCAGGCACGGTCCGACCGCGCCGCCGCCGCGGCGGAGAAGGCGCGGGCAGAGCTCGAAGCCGCCGAAGAGAACGACTAAAACCCTCCGCCGCGGAAAAGACGACGCGGCATGGCGAACGACACCGACCTGATCATCCTCGACGGCTGCACGTTCTTCTACTCGAATGAGAACGGCGACGTCGAGGAACGTGCCCCGTCGGGCTTCTTCTACCGGGACGTCCGTCACCTCACCGTCTGGAAGGTCACCGTCGACGGCCGTGAAGTCGAGCCGATCTCGAGCCGGCGCATCGACTACTACTCGGCCCGCGTTGTCGGAACAACGTCGGAGGACGGCAGCGCAGCGCCCGTCTCCGTCCGTCGCGACCGCTTCGTCACGGAGGGCGTTCACGAGGACGTCGTACTCGAGAACCTGACGGACGAGCCGCAGGCCGTGCGCCTCGAGCTCTCGTACGGGGCGGATTTCGCCGACGTCATGGAGGCGGAAGCAAACGGCAACGGGAAAGGGAAGCGCTGGGTCGAGACGAGCTCGCTCTCGGCGACGCTCTGGAACGACCGGGAAGGCTACCGACGCGGCACGAAGCTCAGGTTCAACAAGAAGGGCCGCGTCACGAAGACGCGGGCAGTGTTCAGCGTGCGCCTCCGTGCACGCCAGACGTGGAAGCTCTGCGTCGACATGATCCCGTTCGTGGACGGCGCCGCGCGCCCGCCTCTACTCCGCTGCGAGTCCTTCCACGATCACGCGCCGAAGATGCCTCTGAGCCTTGAACAGTGGCGGCGGGAAGCGCCGGACCTCGTAACCGAGTACGGCCCGCTCAGACGAACGTACAGCCAGAGCATCCTCGATGTCGCCGCGCTGCGCGTGCGTCCCGACGACGTCAAGATCAAGTGGGCGATGCCCGGCGGCGGCCTGCCCTGGTTCATGACCATTTTCGGGCGCGACAGCATCGTGACCGCATTCCAGGCGCTGCCGTTTCACGCGGAGTTGGCGCAGGCGACCCTGCAGGCGCTTGCCGAGCTGCAGGCAACCGAATGGGACAACTGGCGCGACTCCGAGCCCGGCAAGATCCTCCACGAGCTGAGACGCGGCACGCTCGCCGCGACGGGGAAGATCCCGCACACGCCGTATTACGGATCGCACGACTCGACGCTCCTCTGGCTGATCCTCCTCGACGAGTACGAGCGCTGGACGGGCGACGTCGCGTTCGTCCGCCGGATGGAGCCGCATGCCCGCGCGGCGCTCGGCTGGCTCGAAGGGCCCGCGGACCTGGACGGCGACGGGTACATCGAGTATCGCAAGCGCTCGACCTCGGACCACGCGCTCGACAATCACTGCTGGAAGGACTCGAAAGAGTCGATCGTCTTCGCGGACGGCCGGCGGGCGGAGCCGCCGATCGCCGTTTGCGAGCACCAGGGCTACGCGTACGACGCCCGCCTGCGCGCGGCTCGGCTGATGCGTGACGTGTGGGGAGACGCCGAGGAAGCGGACGGGTTGGAGCGACGCGCAGCCGAGCTGAAGGAGCGCTTCAACGACGACTTCTGGTCCAGAGCACGCCGCTACTACGTGCTCGCGCTCGACGGAGAGAAGAAGCAGGTCGATGCGATGACGTCCAACGTCGGTCACCTCCTGTGGAGCGGCATCGTCGAAGAAGACCGCGCGGGCGGAATGGTGCGGCGGCTGCTCCGCGACGACATGTTCAGCGGCTGGGGAATCCGTTCTCTGTCGATCGAGAACCCGAGCTACAACCCGCTGAGGTACCACAACGGCACCGTCTGGCCGCACGACAACGCGATCGCGGCCGAAGGCATGCGCCGCTACGGGTACCGCGACGAGGCGGCGCACGTGTGCGAAGCGTTGATCGACGCTGCCGAAGCGTTCTCGCACCAGCTCCCCGAGGTCTACGCCGGCTTCACGCGCGACAACGCCGGCATGCCGGTCGAGTATCCGGACGCGCTGAAGCCGCAATCGTGGGCGGCCGGCGCGCCGCTGATGGCGATCCGGACACTGCTCGGCCTGGACGTCGTGGACGGGCGTCTCCGTTCACATCCGTGCGAGTCGCGGAAGGTCGGGAAGCTGCGCCTCGACGGCGTCCGCGTGCGCGGCAAGCGCGTCGACGTGCCGCGCTAGCCAAAGAGCCGAACGAAGTCGTCCAAGAGCGGCCAGGGAGCACCGCTCCCACGCGTGCCGACGATTCGGCCTGAACCGAGGTCGACGATCCTGAGCGCCGTCTCCGCCCCGGAGAGTGAGACGTAGGCTCGTCCCCGGTGGACGAACCCGATCCAGACGGACCGGCCCGGAAAGAGCTCGAATCGGCGCGCGCGGCCCGTGTCGTACCCCGCGAGGCCCATGCCCGACTCGGTTTGCTGGTCCGAGTCCCACGAGGAGCCGCGTACGAGGAGCACGCCGTCGGCGACGGTAAAGGCGTCCGCGCCCGCGTCGAGCATGCGCGCGGTCCAATCGTGCACGTCGACGATACGTAGGCCAAGCGGACGCGACGACACATGCAGCGCACCGCTCTCCAGCGCGGCGCTCTCAGCGGTACCCGTAACCGCGACGAGACCATCGCCGAGCCAGCGGGCGGTCAGCGCAGGCCCGTTCGTCCCCTTTGCTTCGGCGGTCGGTGTCAGCCAGCCGGCGAATCGGTCGAGCGTCGAGGCCTGCTCAATCCAGCGGTGGTACGAGGCGACGAGCGACCCCAGATCGACCTCGGCGACGACGCCGACCGGGGAGACCACGAGAGCGCGGTTCGCGGTCGCATCGACGGCGAGTCCGGGAACGAGCCGCGTTCCGACAGGAGCGGCAGCTCCCTCGTCCGGCCAAGTAAAGCCAGCAGCGACGTCGTCGAGCGGTGCCGAACGCCTTGCACCATCCGCGTCGAAGATCTCGAGGCGCGAAGGGCCAATGCGATTCGTCGGTCCGACCAGGATGACGAGCGAATCCGGGGTACGGGCGATCTGGAGAACCGAGCCGTCGATCGGAGTGCGGCCGACGACGCGACGACCACCGGGATCGATCGTCAACACCGAGGCCGCCCCGCTCGGGTTAGGGCAGCACTCGTTGACGTACGCGAGGATCCGGTCTTGTCGCAGCCATGCCAGTGCGGCCGCGGTGCCGCCGAGTGAAACGCCACCGCCGGACCGACGTGGCCCGGCGACGCTGTAGAAGCGAAGCGTCTCCTGCGTGGCGCTGGGTGCCGCCCGCACACCGACCGCCACGCGGCGACGGTCCGGCGCAAACGCCCACACGCCCGCGTACCCCTTCAGGTCGAGCGCCCGACCGGTTCGCTTCAGCGAGACCGCGTTCAGCCGCACGAGCGAAGTGGTCGACCTAGTCGCAACGATTCCCAGCTGCGCCGTCGCCGGGGGGCTTGCGAGCTCGAGCGGCCGAGGTGGAGACCCAGGCGCGAGCACGACCAACGCGAGCGCCGCGAAGCCGGCTAGTCCGCCGATTCGAAACAGGCTCACGCGCCGATTACACCGCGGTCGCGCCCGCGGTTCCCTCGGCCGCTACTCGACGGTGACGGTCTTCGCCAGGTTGCGCGGCTGATCGACGTTCAGCTCGCGCAGACGCGCGATCCGATACGCCAGGAGCTGCAGCGGCAGCACCGCGAGCACTGCCTGCAGGAACGCGGGCGTGCGCGGGATGTAGATGACGTCGTCCGCGTGGTGCTGGATGTCCTCGTTGCCGTCGGTCGCGATCGCGATTACCTGTGCGCCTCGCGCACGCACCTCCTGGATGTTCGAGACGACCTTCTCGTAGATCACCTTCTGGTCGGTCGCGATGCAGACGACCGGCGTCTCGGAGTCGAGTAGCGCGATCGGGCCGTGCTTCATCTCGCCTGCCGAGTAGGCCTCCGTCGGGATGTACGAGATCTCCTTGAGCTTGAGTGCGCCCTCGAGCGCGACGGGCAACCCGATGTGCCGGCCGAGATACAGGAAGAACGGCTTCTGGTGGTGCCGCTCGGCGATCTCCTCGATCGGATGGTCGCCGTCGAGGAACTGCAGCATCTTGAGCGGCAGGTCGTAGAGCTCCTCGAGGATGAACTCCATCTCGTCCTCGGGAACGGTGCGGCGAATCTGCGCGAGCTTCAGCGCGATCAGCGACAGCAGTGCAACCTGCGACGTGAACGTTTTCGTAGCCGCGACGCCGATCTCGAGGCCGGCCCTCGTGTACAGCACGGCGTCGACCTCGCGAGTGATCTGCGTACCGAGCTGATTCGTGATCGCGAGCGTCCTGGCTCCCTGCGCCCGTGCGAGCTGCATCGCAGCGATCGTGTCCGCGGTCTCTCCAGATTGCGAGATGCCGATCACGAGCGTGTCCTTCGACAGCACCGGATTGCGGTAGCGCCACTCGCTCGCGATGTCCGGCTCGACGGGAATGCGCGCCCATTCCTCGATGATGTAGCGGCCGACGACGCCGGCGTGGTAGGCCGTCCCGCAGGCGACGATCACGATGCGGCGGAGGTTCTTGATCTCGAGCTCGTTCAACCCGATGCCGTCGAGGACGAGGCGCCCGCGCCGGGCACGGTCGCCGATCGTCTCGCTAACGGCTTCCGGCTGCTCGTAGATCTCCTTGAGCATGAAAGTCTCGTAGCCGCCCTTCTCCGCGCCCTCGTCGTCCCAGTCGACGGGCTCGATGTCCTTGTGCTCGACCTCGCCCTCGTCATCGAAGAAGCGCGCGCCTTCGGGTGTGATCGCGACGACTTCGCCGTCCTCGATCAGCTGCACCTTGCGCGTGTCGCGGAGGAAGGCCGCGATGGAGGAAGCGAGGAACATCTCTCCTTCGCCGACACCCACCACGAGCGGGCACTGACGCCTCGCGCCTACGAGGAGGTCCGGATGATCGTGGTGGATGACGACGAACGCGTAGTGACCCTCGAGCGCGCGATATGCATCGCGGACCGCCTGCACGAGATCCCCGTCGTAGTGACGCTCGATCAGGTGGACGACAACCTCGGCATCGGTGTCGGAGTTGAACTCGTGCCCGTCGGCAAGCAGCGACTCCTTCAGCTCGCGGAAGTTCTCGACGATTCCGTTCAGGACGATCGCAAGGCGCCCGTCGTCGCAACCCGTCAACGGATGTGCGTTGCGCTCGTTGACGGCGCCGTGCGTTGCCCAGCGGGTGTGCCCGAGCCCGTGCGTCGAGCAGGAGCCGTTCTCCCCCGCCGCCTCCTTCAGAAAGCCGAGGTTGCCGACCGCGCGTACGTAGTCGAGCCCGCCGTTCTCGCGTAGCGCGATGCCGGCCGAGTCGTAGCCGCGGTACTCCAGGCGCTGCAAGCCATGAAGCAGAAGATCCTTCGCTGGCCGCCTACCGACGTATCCAATGATCCCGCACACCCCAGACTCCTCTCAGTTGCCGCCCCCAAAGGGGAGTGGGTCAAACGCTGTACATCG
>JBKPMS010000150.1:0-13063 GCA_046732275.1 Actinomycetota bacterium
GCACCGGTCGTTCGGACCGACGTCGCCTCGGCGGAGATGATCAAGCTCGCGGCGAACGCGTTTCTCTCGACGCGGATCAGCTTCATCAACGAGATCGCGAACGTGTGCGAGCTCGTCGGTGCGGACGTCCAGAGCGTGGCGCAGGGTGTCGGCCTCGACCACCGTCTCGGGCCGCACTTTTTCCGCGCCGGAGTGGGCTGGGGCGGAAGCTGTTTCGGAAAGGACGTCTCGGCGCTGAAGCAACTCGCCGGAAACTCCGGCTACCACTTCCAGCTGCTCGCGGCCGTGATCGAGGTCAACGAGCTCCAGAAGCGGCGCGTGATCGCAAAGCTGCAAAAGCACCTGGGCAGGCTTCGCGGGAAGACGATCGCGGTGCTCGGACTCGCCTTCAAGCCCGATACCGACGACCTCCGTGATGCTCCGAGCCTCGTGATCGCGTCGCGTCTCCTCGCCGAGGGCGCGCTCGTGCGTACCTGGGATCCGGTCGCCGACGCACGGGATCGCCTGCAAGGCGCAAGCCAGTGCGCGACGGTCCTCGACGCAGTGACCGGAGCCGACGCCGCAGTGATCGTGACCGAATGGGACGAGCTGAGACACCTCGCCTCGGCGGAGGTGCGAGATGCCATGCGGCGCCTGCTGATCGTCGACGGCCGCAACCTGCTCGATCCGGCAGAGGCGCGGCGCGCCGGGTTCGCGTACGAGGGGATCGGCCGGCCGAGCTCGCCTTTCGAGGCGCTGCCGGAGACAGAGCCTGCGATCCGCGTCCGCGGATCCTCCTAGTGGAAGCCGTAATCCTCGCCGGCGGCCAGGCGACGCGGCTCGGGGATGCAGCCCGTGGCCAGCCGAAGGCATTGGTCCCGATCTCGGGACATCCGCTCGCCGAGTACCAGGTGGCGCAGCTCGTCCGGGCGGGGGTCGACCGGATCATCGTCAGCTGCGCGGCCGGTCAGGCTGTGGTCTTCGAGGCGAAGCTCTCGGGCCTCGGCGCCGAGATCATGGCCGTCGCCGAGGCGGAGCCGCTGGGCCGCGGCGGCGGCCTCCGCTTCGCGGCGCAGCACCGGGAGGAGAGCGGGCCTCTGTACGCGCTGAACGGCGACGAGCTGACGGACGTGGACCTGCCGGCGCTGCTCGAGCAACACGAGGAGCGCGGCGGCGCCGCGACCATCGTCGTCGCTCCGCTGACGAGTCAGTTCGGGGTGGTCGACCTCGACGAAGGTGACCGCGTAACCGGCTTTCGCGAAGCGCCGCGCCTGCCTCACTGGGTCAACGCCGGTGTCTACGTGCTCGACGACGAGGCGATCGAACGGCTGCCCGAGCGCGGCGACCACGAGCAGTCGACGTTCCCCGAGCTGGCGGAGGAGGGACGTCTTTTCGCATTTCGGCACGAAGGCCTCTGGATCACAGTGAACACGCCGAAGGACCTGCAGCGGGCGGAAGCGCACTACAGCGCCCACCCGGAGCTTCGCCCGACTCTCGCGCGAAATCGGGCGTAAAGTCGGCCGGTGAGCGTGGACTCACCGAATCTCGAGGGGCTCGACCCGTGGGGGTTCGAGCCGCGCAAGGTCGAGAAGCCCTGGGGTCATGAGCTGATCTGGGCGGAGGCCGAGCAGTACGTGGGCAAGGTCCTGTTCGTGAAGGCGGGCGAGTCGCTGAGCCTCCAGTTCCACCGTGAAAAGGACGAGTCGTGGCTCGTGCACGACGGCCGCGCCAAGCTCGAGCTGGGTTCCGCGGCCGACCCGGTGCTGAACCAGGAGGTCGTCACCGCCGGAGCCTGCTTCAGGTTTCGCCCCGGCACCGTCCATCGCGTCACCGCGATCGAAGACACGACGATCCTGGAGGTCTCGACAGCGCAGCTCGACGACGTGGTCCGACTCGAGGATCGCTACGGCCGGGAGGGAACGTCGAAGCCTTGACGGCGCGGCGCGTCCTGGCATGGGACGGCTGCGTGAACGTGCGGGACCTCGGCGGTCTTCCGACGGAGGACGGCTCCGAGACCCGGTTCGGCGTCGTCGTCCGCGCGGACTCGATCCGCGGACTGACGGCGACGGGGTGGGAGGCGCTCGTCTCATCAGGCGTTCGTCGCGCAATCGACCTCCGTGCTGAGGTCGAGGTCGCGGCCGACCCGCCCGGAGCGGCCCCGATCCCGGTCGTCCGCGTGCCGATCGTTCCGTGGGAAACGACGATCGGCCACGACTGGCCCTCTATGCGTGAGGGCTATCTCGAGGTGCTCGAGCACTTCCGCGACCGGTTCGGGCGGGTCGTCAACGAGCTCGTGGCGGAGGACGGCCCGGTCGTCGTCCACTGCATGGGGGGCCGCGACCGGACCGGTCTTGCGGTCGCCGTGGTGCTGCGCCTCGCCGGTGTCGGGCCGGCGACGATCGCCGAGGACCACGCGGAGAGCGACGGCAACTGGGCCCCGTTCCTCGACGCGTGGTACGCCGGGGCGAAGACGAAGGAGGAGCTCACGCGGCGTCAGCGCATCGCAGCGCCGGCAGGCTCCGCAATGGAGGAGGTCCTGGCGGAGCTCGAGTCGCGGCACGGAAGCGTCGCGAAATATCTCCTCGCCGCGGGCGCCGACCCCGCAGCGATCCGCGAGATACGCCGCCGCCTCCGCCATTGACACATCTGTGTTAAGGTTGTCCGGTGGACGAGCTGACAGTCGGCGAAGCGGCGGCCAGGACAGGTTGGTCGCCGCGAATGCTCCGCTACCTGGAGCGGGCCGGGCTCGTGGTCCCACGGCGAAACGCCGGCGGGTACCGTCTTTACGGCCTCCTCGAGCTCAACCAGCTGAGGTCCCTCCGGGAGCTTCGCCGCCGGTACGACGTGGAGCTCACGGACGTCGCCTTTGCTGCAAGACTCGAGCGGGAGCCCGAGCTGCGGGCCGCAGTGGCGACCTGGCTCGCAGGAGCACAGCTGTCCGCGCTCGACTGGGAGCAGCGTAAGCAAGAGCGGCTGCTCGCAGCCTGACCGAAACAAACGAGAGGACTCCATTGGCTACGACCAAACGACATGACGTAAAGGATCTCGCGCTCGCGCCCGAAGGGGTGCGGCGGATCGAGTGGGCAGACCGGCAGATGCCGGTGCTCGCGGCGATCCGCGAGCGCTTCGACCGCGAGCAGCCACTCGCCGGCTACCGCGTCTCGGCGTGCTTGCACGTCACCACGGAAACCGCCAACCTCGCCCGCACGCTGAAGGCCGGCGGCGCAGACGTCGTGCTCTGCGCGTCGAATCCGCTGTCGACGCAGGACGATGTCGCGGCCGCGCTCGTCGACGAGTACGACATCTCCGTCTTCGCGATCAAGGGCGAGGACAACGACACGTACTACTCGCACATCGAGGCCGCGGTCGACCACAAGCCGCAGCTGACGATGGACGACGGTGCGGACGTGATCGGCGTCCTCCATTCGGCGCGACGTGAACAGCTCGGCGACATCATCGCGGGGACGGAGGAGACGACGACCGGGGTCATCCGGCTGAAGGCGCTCGAGCGCGACGGCGCGCTCGGCTTCCCTGTGATCGCGGTCAACGACGCGCAGACGAAGCACCTCTTCGACAATCGCTACGGCACTGGGCAATCGACGATCGACGGAATCATCCGGGCGACGAACGTCCTGCTCGCCGGCAAGCGCTTCGTCATCTCCGGCTACGGCTGGGTGGGCCGCGGCGTCGCATCGCGGGCGCGCGGCATGGGCTCCCACGTGATTGTCACGGAGACGGACCCGATGCGCGCGCTCGAGGCATCGATGGACGGGTACGAGGTTCTGCCGATGGCGCAGGCCGCCCCGATCGGCGACGTGTTCTGCACGGCGACGGGAGACAAGTCCGTGATCCGCAAGGAGCACCTGGAGCGGATGAAGGACGGCGCCATCGTCGCGAACACGGGGCATTTCAACGTGGAGATCGACATCCCCGCCCTCAGGGCGCTCGCGAGCGAGACGCGCGAGGCCCGGGCATTCGTGGACGAGTTCACGCTGGCCGATGGTCGCCGGATCTACCTCGTCGCCGACGGCCGACTCGTGAACCTCTCGGCCGCGGAAGGGCATCCCGCCCTTGTCATGGACATGTCCTTCGCGAATCAGGCGCTCGCCGCGGAATATGCGATCCAGAACGCTGCGGAGCTCGAGCGGAAGGTCTATCCGGTTCCGGCGGAGATCGACAAGGAGATCGCACGGCTGAAGCTCGAGACGATGGGCGTCGAGATCGACCGGCTGACGGAGGAGCAAGAGCGTTACCTCGCCTCGTGGGACGAGGGAACCTAGACCCGGAACGCATCGTGCGGTTCGAGGAGGACGGCCCACGGGTCGTCCTCCTCGACCAACGCAGGCTTCCTGACGACGAGGTCGAGCTCGAATGTAACTCGGTCGCAGAGGTCGTGGCGGCGATCCGCGGGCTCGCGGTTCGCGGCGCGCCTGCGATCGGAGTCGCCGCTGCGTACGGGATGGCGCTTGCCGCCGAGCGTGGGGAGGACGTCGATGCAGCCGCAGCCGAGCTTGCGGCGGCACGCCCTACGGCGGTCAATCTCGCGTGGGCGGTCGAGCAGATGCGCGACGATCCGACTCCCGCGCATGCACGGGTGTTGCACGAGGAGGAGGTCGACCGCTGCCGTGCAATGGCGGCACACGCGGCAGAGCTCTTCGGCCCGGGGACGCGCGCTCTCACCCACTGCAACGCAGGCAGCCTCGCGACCGGCGGGTATGGAAGCGCGGTGGGCGCCCTGCTGACGGCGTGGGAGCGCGGTCTTCTCGAGCGGGTCTGGGTCGACGAGACTCGCCCGCTCCTGCAGGGTGCGCGCCTGACGGCGTGGGAGCTCGAGGCCGCGGAAATCCCACACGCCGTGATCGCCGACTCGGCCGCGGCGTCACTGATGGCGGCAGGCGAGGTCGACTGCGTCGTCACCGGCGCCGACAGGATCGCCGCGAACGGCGACACGGCGAACAAGATCGGCACGTACGGCCTCGCGGTACTTGCCCGCCATCACGGCCTGCCGCTCTACGTGGTCGCGCCTACCTCGACGGTCGACCTCGCGACCGCAAGCGGAGCGGGAATCCCGATCGAGGAGCGACCCGGAACGGAGATCAGCTCGCGGTTCCCGGCACGCAATCCCGCCTTCGACGTGACGCCTGCTGCGTTGATCACCGCGATCGTGACGGAGAACAGGGTGCATCGCGCTCCCTACGCCGAGTCACTGGCGGCCCTCGTATGAAGGCGCTCATCCTCGCCGCGGGTTATGCGACGCGCCTGCGGCCGCTCACGGACTCGATCCCGAAGCAGCTCCTGCCCGTCGGCGGCAGGCCGATCGTGGACTGGATCCTCGACGGGATCGGGGAGACGAGCGCGGACGAGGTCCACCTCGTCACGAACGCGCGGTTCGCCGACGACTTCGAGCACTGGGCTAAGGACAAGAACGTTCGGATCCACAACGACGGCACGACGTCGAACGACGATCGGCTCGGAGCGGTCGGCGACATCCACTTCGTCGGGCTCGACGACGACCTGCTCGTGATCGCCGGGGACAACCTGTTCGACTACTCGCTCGCCGACTACGAGACCTACTGGCGCGCGAAGGGTGGTAGTTGCGTCGCCGTGCTCGACGTGGGCGACCGGGAGCTCGCGAAGAAATACGGCATCGTCGACGTGGACGCCGACGATCGCGTCACGGACTTCGTCGAGAAGCCTGAAAACCCGCCGACGACGCTCTGTGCGACGGCGACCTACCTCTACACGCGTGAGCATGCGCGGCTCGTCGCGACGTATCTCGAGGAAGGAAACCCGCCCGATCAACCGGGTCACTACGTCGCGTGGTTGCACAGACGGGAGCCCGTCTATGCGTATCGCTTGCCTGGGGAGTGGTTCGACATCGGAGACATCAACCAGTTGCTCGAAGCCGACAACCGCATGCGCCGCCGTCACGGTCTCCCGGAACGCGCGGAGTATTCACCGAGCTGACACAGAGCCGACACGCTTTCGCACATAGCGTGGAAGCGTGCTCGACCTGCTCCTCCCGCAACGGTGTCTCGTCTGCGCACGTCCAGGTGCGCAGGTTTGCAACCGTTGTCGCTCCGAGCTGCGTCGGATCGTGCCGCCGCTGTGCGAACGCTGCGGCGCGCCCACGGCGTGGCCGGTGCGGCGGTGCGCCGAGTGCGACGGGCGGCGGCTTGCATTCGCGCGCGCGAGAGCGGCGGTCGAGTATGACGCGCCGGTTCGCCGGATCGTCGCGGCGTGGAAAGAGCGAGGTCTCCGCCGGCTCGCGGGCTGGGCGGCCGCTGTCGTCGCCGATGGCGTCGCCCGGCCCGACGCGTCAGTGCTCACCTTTGTGCCGGGCGATCCCGATCGCCGGCTCCAGCGCGGACACCACGCGGCCGAGCGTCTCGCCCGGGAGCTCGCGACGGTGTGGGATTTGCCGTCCGCCCCGCTGCTGGTCAGAAACCGCGGCTCGCCTCGCCAGCGCGGCCTGACGGAGCGCGAGCGCCGCCGCAACGTCGCGGGCGCGTTTGGAGCGCTCGCGCCGGTTCGGGCTCCCGTCGTGCTCGTCGACGACGTCTACACCACAGGCGCCACGGTCAACGCGGCCGCCTCGGCGCTGCGGCGCGGCGGAGCCGGGGCTGTCCACGTCGTGACATTCGCCCGCACGATTCGCATCCGCTAAGGTCAGACCACCGACTCACGAGGAGACCCGATGCGACTGCAGGTGAAGGGTAAGAACGTCGAGGTCAGCGAGTCGATCCGCCTGTACGCCGAGGAGAAGATGCAAAAGCTCGATCGTCAGCTACACGAGCTGACGCAGGTCGAGCTCGAGCTGCGCGTCGAGAAGAACCCGTCCATTTCGGCGAACCAGGTCGCGGAAGCGACGATCTGGACGAAAGGCCCGACGCTTCGCGCCCGCGAGGCGTCGGCAGACATGAAGGCGTCGATCGACCAGCTCACCGAGAAGCTGCAGCGGCAGGTGAAGCACTACCGCGACAAGCGCAGGCGTCGGCAGGGTCGTGGAAACAGCATTCAGCCCGGAGGTCCGATGAGCATTCCCGAGGAAGAGGAGAGTCCGAGGATCGTGAAGTCGAAGCAGTTCTCGGTCAAGCCGATGAGTGTCGAGGAGGCGGCCTTACAGCTGGAGCTCGTCGGCCACGACTTCTTCGTCTTTCGCAGCGACGCATCGGGCGAGGTGAACGTCATCTACCGGCGCCGAAGCGGCGGTTACGGGCTGATCGAGCCCCAAGGCTGAGCTTGCCGCTGTTCCGACGCTCGAAACCGCTCCATGAGCAGCTGGCGGAGCAGGGAGATCTCGCCGAGCGGCGTCCCGGGCCGCTGTTCACCGGGACGATCCCCGAAACCGGGATCCACGGCGTTCCGCGTGAGCGCGAGTACGACGCCGTCGCCGCTGCCGACGCGCCCGACGCCGAGGGCGAGAGCGCACGCTTCGTCGGACTGGAGGACGGTTCCCTCGTGGTCGAAGAAGGCGAGGGTGATCTCACGCCGCTCGCGGATGCGATTGAGCACGAGCTCGGGCGGCCGTACCGTGCGGTCGCCGTCCGCCGGGGCGACACGCAGTGGGCGGTCGCAGGCCACCGCCTGCGCATCGTCGAGCTGCCGGAGCCCGGGGGAGACGAGGTGGAGGTCGCCCTCCGCGGGGACGACAAGACGCTTGTCGTGGACGGAAACCGGGCCTTCGGCACGCTCCCGGAGCTGGAGGCCCTCGCAGAGGGCGACGCGGTGATCCGCGCCTCGCGCGTCGACGGCACCCTTTGGGAGGTCCGCGTCGACCCCCTATAGCGGGGGTGGGAGCGGGATAGCGAGCCGGTACCCTAGGTCTGACGATGGCTCAACAGTTCGGCTCCTTCGAGAAGGTCCTCCGCGTCGGCGAGGGCCGCCGCATGAAGCGGCTGGCGCAGCAGGCCGCCTACATCACCTCGATCGAGCCGGAGTTCGAGGCCCTCTCCGACGAGGAGTTGCGAGGGAAGACCGCCGAGTTCAAGCAGCGGCTCGAGAACGGCGAGGCGCTGGAGGAGCTCCTCTTCGAGGCGTTCGCCGCTGTGCGCGAGGCGCGTGTACGCGAGTCGGACCAGCGCATGTTCGACGTCCAGCTGATGGGCGGGATCGTCCTCCACGAGGGCGACGTAGCCGAGATGAAAACGGGTGAAGGAAAGACGTTCGTCGCGAGCCTCTCGCTCTACCTCAATGCCCTCGAGGGCAACGGTGTTCATCTCGTCACCGTCAACGACTACCTCGCGAGGCGCGACGCGGAGTGGAATCGCGGCGTCTACGAGCGCCTCGGAATGACGGTCGGCTACATCGAGAACATGATGCCGTTCGCCGAGCGCAAGGAAGCGTACGAGTGCGACATCACGTACGGGACGAACTCGGAGTTCGGCTTCGACTACCTGCGCGACAACATGGCCGTGTCGCTCGACGGGGTCGTCCAGCGCAGCCACAGCTACGCGATCGTCGACGAGGTCGACTCGATCCTTATCGACGAGGCGCGAACGCCGCTGATCATCTCCGGTGAGCCGGAGACTGCCGCGCAGATCTACTACGACTTCGCGCGCGTTGCGCGCGGGCTCACCGGCATCCCACACGATCCGTTGCTCAAAGGCGGCAACCCGGACGCGGACTACGAGTACGACGAGAAGCACAAGACCGTCGCTCCAGGCCAGGCCTCGATCGAAGCGGTGGAGCGGGCGCTGCGGATCGACAACCTCTACGACCCACGGAACGCCCAGCTCGTCAACCACCTGACCCAGGCCCTCAAGGCGGAGTCGCTGTACAAGCGCGACATCGACTACGTGATCCAGGACGGCGAGGTGAAGATCGTCGACGAGTTCACGGGCCGGATCATGGAAGGCCGCCGCTGGTCAGAAGGACTGCATCAGGCGATCGAGGCGAAGGAGGGCGTCAAGATCCAGGAGGAGAATGTCACGCTGGCGACGATCACCCTCCAGAACTACTTCCGTCTCTACGAGAAGCTTGCCGGCATGACCGGCACGGCGAAGACCGAGGAGAAGGAGTTCGTCGAGATCTACAACCTGCACGTAGCGGAGATCCCGACCAACGTCCCCGTCGCGCGCGACGATGCCAACGACCTCATCTTCAAGTCGAAGGAGGGAAAGTTCCAGGCGGTGATGCGCGACATCGAGGAGCGCCACGAGAAGGGACAGCCGGTGCTCGTCGGCACGATCGCCGTCGAGACCTCGGAGTACCTCAGCGAGCTCCTGAAGCGCAAGGGCATCCCGCACAACGTCCTGAATGCGAAGGAGCACGCGCGCGAGGCCGAGATCATCATGGACGCGGGCCAGAGGCACGCCGTGACGATCGCGACGAACATGGCCGGCCGTGGCGTCGACATCAAGCTCGGGGACGGCGTCGTCGACCTGGGCGGCCTCTACGTCCTCGGCACCGAGCGGCACGAGGCGCGCCGGATCGACAACCAGCTGCGCGGCCGTTCCGGCCGCCAGGGTGACCCGGGCGAGTCTCGCTTCTATCTCTCCGGCGAAGACGACCTCGTGCGCCTGTTCGCCGGCGACCGGATCAAGCGGATCATGGAGCGCTTCAAGATCCCGGAGGATCAGCCGATGGAGGCGAAGATCCTCTCCAACCAGATCGAGGGCGCACAGAAGAAGGTCGAGGAACAGAACTTCGTCGCACGGAAGAACGTCCTCAAGTACGACGACGTCATGAACACGCAGCGCAAGGTGATCTACGAGCAGCGCCGCGCGGTGCTCGAGGGGCAGGACATGTCCGAGGACGTGCGGGAGTGGATCGACGAGGTCGTCACGGCGACCATCGACCAGTTCACGCAGGAGGAGTACGCCGAGGAGTGGGACCTCGAGGGCCTCGTCAAGCAGATGGCGACGCTCTACGAGACGGAGGTCACGGTCGATGAGCTTCGCGAGGATCTCGGTGAGATCTCGCGCGAGTCTCTGGTCGAGGAGTTCCAGGACGACGCACGTGACGCTTACACGGCCAAGGAGGAGGAGCTCACTCCCGAGCTGATGCGCGAGCTAGAGCGCTTCGTGATCCTCCAGGTCGTCGACCAGCGCTGGCGCGAGCACCTCGACGGGATGGACTACCTGCGTGAAGGTGTCCACCTGCGGGCCATGGCGCAGAAGGACCCGCTCGTCGAGTACCGCCACGAAGGGCACATCATGTTCGAGGCGCTCGGCGCGGCCATCCGCGAGGAGGTCGTCGTGACGCTGTTCCACGCTCAGCTCGCGCCCGAAGAGGCAGACGAGCTCCAGCGCGCGCAGGCGGCCGCGGGCGCGAACGGCGGTGGTCTCCAGTACGCACACGAGTCCTTGGCGGGAGCGGAGGCGATCGCGGCGGCCGGAGGCGGCGGGGCCGCCACGGCGACCCTCGCGATGTCAGGCGGCGAGTCGACCACAGCCGGCGCACCGCGTCCGATCGTCAAGTCCGAGCGGGAGAACATCGGGCGCAACGACCCATGCTGGTGCGGGAGCGGCAAGAAGTTCAAGAAGTGCCACGGCGCTTAACCGCACGACATCCGGCCGCTCCGCGGCCATGATGATGTCGTGCGGTCGCCGCGCGAAGTCCGCCCGCTGCGCGGCCATGGTGACTTCGCGCGAGATTCCGCGCTAGCGGAGGACGGTTTCGGCGAACGGCGGCAGAGACACCGTTCGCGGCTGACGGACTACTCAACGTTCCGGACTAAACCGTCTCCTTTTTCGCGGGCCTCGCCAAGTGCTCGCGGCAGAGCCACCGTTCGCGGCTGACGGACTGCTAACCGTTTGCGGCTAAACCATCTTCTTTTTCCAGGCCTCTTGTGCCGCGGCTCTTCAGGCCGCGGCTAGGGTCTGTCCCCGCCACGTCCCGCAGGGACGTGGCCACGTCGTTGAGTTGGGACATGGAGTTCGTGCCGAGGGTGTGACTTTGCTTTCACAGCTCGCCCGTTCGGGCACGACTGGAGGCTTGGCTACCATCGAGCTCGTGGCTGAAGAGAGCGCAGAACCTCTGGGCGAGCAGCTCGAGGAGATCAGGGCCCAGCTCGCCTGGGTTCGTGATTACCTTTGACCCGGACGCGCTCACGGCTCGCCGGCAAGAGCTAGAGACACAGATGGGCGAGCCCGGTTTCTGGGACGACCAGGAACGCGCGGCCACCATCTCCACCGAACACTCGCGCGTCGCGCGCAAGCTCGAGCGTTACGAGCAGCTCACGCGCGACTACGAAGATGCGCGCGAGCTCTACTCGATGGACGGCGGGATGGAAAGCGAGATCGCCGAGTCCGTCGTGCCGTTACGACAGGAGCTCGCTCGTCTCCAGGAGGAGGCGCTCTTCAGCGGCGAGTACGACGCGGGTGACGCTGTCGTCACGTTGCAATCCGACGTCGGCGGCACCGATGCGCAGGACTTCACCGAGATGCTCCTGCGCATGTACGAGCGCTGGGCCGACAACCGCGGCTTCAAGACCGAGGTGATCGAGGCGAGCCCCGGCGAGGAAGCTGGGTTGAAATCCGCCACGTTCACGGTCGAAGGCGAGAACGCCTACGGCATCCTCCGCGCCGAACGCGGCAAGCACCGTCTCGTCCGCCTCAGCCCGTTCGACCAGGCGCATCGGCGACACACGTCCTTCGCACAGGTGATCCCGGCGCCGCTGCTCTCGCAGAACGGGAACGTCGACATCGACGAAAACGACCTCCGCATCGACACCTACCGCGCTCAGGGCGCCGGCGGACAGCACGTGAACAAGACCGACTCGGCCGTCCGGATCACCCATATCCCGACGGGCGTCGTGGTCCAATGTCAGAACGAACGTTCTCAAACGGCTAACAAGCAGACCGCCATGCGCATCCTCCGGTCTCGACTCGCCGAACTAGCGGAGGAAGAGCGGGAGCAGGAGCTCGCGAACGAGCGCGGCGTCGTCAGCATGGGATTCGGCGGAAACCCGATCCGCAGCTACGTCCTGCACCCCTACCAATTGGTCAAGGATCACCGTACGGATCACGAGGTCGGAAACGCCCAGGGCGTCCTGGACGGCGACCTCGACGGCTTCATCCATGCGTACCTACTGGCACGAGCGGCCGGCAAGGTCGTCTAGGTCTTCCGCTAGACTCCCGCGCATCCCACTCGGTGCGCGCCCGACCTCTGCGCGGCGCCTTCGACCCCGCATGCGGATTTGACCCTTCAGGCAGAAGAGATAAGAACCCCGACGCTCGTCGAGCCGCACCCGCCGGCTCCCGAACCGCCCGTCGCAAGCCCGAACGCGATGATCGTGTTCGAGTCGGTGACGAAGGTCTACGAACCGGACGTCAACGCTCTCCAGGACGTCTCCTTCGTGATCGAGAAGGGCGAATTCGTCTTCGTCGTCGGCGCCTCTGGGTCCGGGAAGTCGACGATCATCCGCCTCCTGCTGAAAGAGCTCGAGCCGTCGCGGGGCCGCATCATCGTCGGCGGCCGCGATCTCTCGCGCCTGCGCCGTTCGAAAGTGCCGCTGCTGCGACGGAACGTCGGCTGCGTGTTCCAGGACTTCAAGCTCCTGCCTTCGCGCACCGCCGCCGAGAACGTCGCCTACGCCCTGAAGGTGCAGGGTGAGGGCTCCGCGTCGATTCGCCGGAAGGTGCCCGAGGTGATGAACATGGTCGGCCTGTCGCACCGGATGAACTCTCTCCCCGACGAGCTGTCGGGCGGTGAGCAGCAGCGCGTCTCCATTGCGCGCGCATTCGTCAACCATCCACCGCTTCTCGTCTGCGACGAGCCGACCGGAAATCTCGACCCGGACACGTCCGTCGGCATCATGCAGCTCCTCTACCGGATCAACCGCGCCGGCACGACGATCCTCATGGTGACGCACGACCGGGAGATGGTCGACAAGATGCGACGCCGCGTGATTGCGCTCGAGGAAGGACGCCTAGCGCGCGACGAGCGCCGCGGCGGCTACGAGAGCTAGTGCCTCGGCGGCATTACAGGAAGGGGCACTAGTGGAGCGTGTAAGGCTCATCGTCTCGGAATCGCTGCGCTCCCTCGGGGCCAACCTTTCGACGACCCTGGCGGCGACGGTGACCGTGCTGATCGGCATGTTCCTGCTCGGTCTCTTCATCGCGTTCGGTACGTGGGTCGT
>JBKPMS010000151.1:0-27326 GCA_046732275.1 Actinomycetota bacterium
GCTCACTGCGATCGGTCTTCTCGGCGGCGCGCAGGAGCGCGTTCATCCGTGTCTGGGCGTCGCCCGCGGTCGGGACCTCGGACGGATCTAGATTGAGGTGCAGGCTCGTCGCGCAGCCCTCCTCTGTGCGGAAGCCCGCGAGCTCCCGCAGAAGCGACCACGTCACAACTCCGGCCATCGCCCACCCGTACGTACCATCGAAGCGGCGATTTTATGCATGTTGCGGGCGTTCTCACGATTGGCCACGGCGTCCGGCCGATCGAAGAGCTCATCGAGGTCCTGCACGAGGCGGGCGCGAAAACGCTCGTCGACGTCCGCCGTTTCCCCGGCTCGAGACGGAACCCGCAGTACAACCGGCAGCCGCTCCAAGACGCGCTCGCGGGCGCCGGCATCGTGTACCGCCACGCCGTCGAGCTCGGCGGGCGCTTGCGGAACGAGCCGGGCGAGGGACGGTTCCCCTGCATCCGGGTGGACGCCTTCCGGAGCTACGCCGCCCGAATGGGCACGCCCGAGTGGCAGCAGGCCCTTGCGCGCGAGCTGGCGCAGCCGTCGCCGTGCTTCATGTGCGCCGAGACGCCCTGGCAGCGTTGCCACCGGCGCCTAGTCGCCGAGCTCCTGACGGCGAGAGGGCACCAGGTGGTGCACCTCATGGCGCCCGGGCGGCGTGTTGGCCATCGCCTCTACGATGAGTCTGAGGTGCGGGAGGGGAAGCTCTACCTATGCGGCAGCCTCGTCGCGTAGGAAGCTTCGACCGACCCATTTCGTTAAATACAGGGGAATGGGAAACGTTATGACCGTGGTCGAAAACGACGTCCGCGACGTCATCATCATCGGCGGGGGCCCCGGCGGCTATACGGCTGCGCTCTACGCCGCGCGTGGCAACCTCAAGCCGCTCGTCATCGAAGGGTTCAACTGGGGCGGCCAGCTCATGATCACGAGCGACGTCGAGAACTACCCCGGCTACCCCGAGGGGATCATGGGGCCGGAGATGATGCAGGACTTCCGGCGCCAGGCCGAGCGCTTCGGCGCGGAGTTCATCACAGACGACGTGACGAAGGTCGACTTCTCCGAGCGCCCCTTCCGCGTCTGGGTCGGGAACGACGTCTACCCCGCTCAGACCGTGATCATCGCCACCGGAGCGCACGCACGCCAGCTCGGTCTGGAGTCGGAGCAGCGCCTACAGGGCCGAGGCGTCTCCTACTGCGCCACCTGCGACGCGGCGTTCTTCCCCGACAAGCACGTCGTCGTCGTCGGCGGAGGGGACTCTGCGATGGAGGAGGCGACGTTCCTGACCCGCTTCGCCGCGAAGGTCACGATCGTGCACCGCCGAGAAGAGTTTCGCGCGTCCCAGATCATGGTCGACCGGGCCCGGGCGAATGACAAGATCGACTGGGTCACGAACGCCGTCGTCGAGGAGGTCCTGGGCGAGGATCGCGTCACAGGAGTTCGCCTGCGGGACGTCAATACGAACGAGACGTGGGAGCTCGAGGCTGACGGCCTCTTCGCCGCGATCGGCCACGACCCGAACACGGAGCTGTTCCTCGACCAGCTCGATCACGACGACGCCGGCTATCTGATCACGAAGCCCCGCTCGACCGAGACCAACATCCCTGGCGTGTTCGCAGTGGGCGACGTGCAAGATCACGTGTACCGCCAGGCAGTGACGGCCGCGGGCTCGGGCACGATGGGCGCGCTCGACGCGGAGCGCTATCTCGCCGCCCTCGAAGGCCACGAACAGGCCGCGCTCACGGCACCCCGCTAAGAAGGACAGCCGAGGCCGGCGGTACGCTCGCCGCGATGGGCGACGGCGAGGCGTGGACCGACCTGCTCGATCCCGACGAGCCTCAGGTTCGCGCGGCTGCGCCGGTCCAGCTCGGTCCGCAGGTCGCGCGGGAGCTCGCACGACCCGCCGATCCGGAGGGCAACACGCGCCCGACGTTGCTGAGCGCCGGCGATTACATCTTCGGGATCTTGCTGGTGCCGCTGTTCGATCGCGACCGGGACATGCTCGTCTATCAGGAAGTCGATCTCGTGATCACGCGGGATTCGATCCTGACCGTGCGGAAGACTCCTCCCGGCTACGCGCCGTTCGACGTCAGCGGCGTACGCGAGACCTGCGAAGTGCACGGCGACTTCCGGCCCGGGATGGTCGCCTTCCATCTGGTGGACGACATCGCCGAGCGTTATCTCGACCTCCTCGACGACGTCGACGACGAGATCGACGAGCTCGAAGGGCACGTCGACGACTGGACGCCGGAGCAGGTCAGGGTGAAGCTGTCGGACCTTCGCCACGACCTCCTGCATATCCGCCGCACCCTCTCGCCGACCCGCGACGCCGTGCGACGCGTCGTCGACGGTCGTGTCGACATCGCGGAGGGGGCAATGCAGCGCGAGGTCTTCCCGGCGGACGTGGAGCGTGCCTTCAGCGGCGTTCTCGACAAGCTCCTGCGCTCGAGCGAGTCGCTGGAGTTCTCCCGCGACCTGCTCGCCGCTGTGCGTGACTATCAGCAGAACAAGGTTGCGAACGACCAGAACGAGGTGACCAAGCGCCTCACGGCGGTGGCCGCGATCCTCCTCTTCCCGACCTTCATCGTCGGCGTCTACGGGCAGAACTTCGACCACATGCCGGAGCTCCACTGGCGGCTTGGGTACGCGTACTCGTGGGCGGTGATCGTCGTCGCGACGATCGCCCAGATCATCTACTTCAGGCGCAAGCGCTGGCTCTGATCGCCGGGCTACCTTTCGGAGATGCCGTTCTTCATCTGCCCCAACTGCAAGAACCGCTCGATCGACCACGACGGGCTGCAGGAGCTCGATGACATCCCCGTCGCCTGCGAGCGCTGCGGCTTCGGCTTCCTGTTCGAGCTCATGGACGACTACTACCCGGCGCCGAACACGGGCTTCGTCGTGTGTGATCGTGAGGGACGGGTGCTCGCGGCGGGGCGGGGTGTCTTCGAGCTTTCGGGCTACCGCGAGCAGGAGCTGCTCGGCACCGACGTCGTCGAGCGACTCGGCCTGAGCGGCTGGAACGGGAACAGGAGCCCGGCGGCGATCGCTCTCGAGTGGGGCGTTCGGCGGCTCGATGAGCACCTCCACCTGCGGACGCGGGCCGGGCAGCAGAAGGCGATCACAGCCGACTTCTTTCCTGCGTACGACGAGGACGGAGGACTGCTCGTCGCACTCACGCCGCGCGGCTGACGTAGACGTCGGTCACATAGGGGAAGTCGACGACACCGCCTCTGCTCGCTGCGAGCTCGCGGAGCTTCCGCTCCAGCTCCGCGCGCTTCTCGGGCGTCGACCCTGCGACGAAGCTGATCGACGCGATCCGCCCGACGAGGGCGTCGGCGTCGAGCTCCTGGACGAACCTGAACGTGCGCTGCTCGAACGAGTGAAAGAGCGGGCTCTCGGCAAGATGTCTGCTCGTGTCCGGAGCGACGGCGCGTCCGGAGGGCACGAACGGTTCGAGCAGATCCTTGATCTCGGCCTGTAGCGGCGAGCCCTGGTCGCGGCCGTTCCAGATTAATGCGACCGCTCCGCCGGGTCTCACGACCCGGTGCAGCTCGGGAAGCGCCTCGTCGAAGCGAAACCAGTGGAACGCCTGGCCGACGGTGATCGCATCGACGCTTCGATCCGGCAATGGGATGCTCTCCGCAGAACCGCGTAGCGCCTGCACCTGCGGCACGGCACGTTCCAGCTCGGCGCGCATTGCGTCGCCGGGCTCGAGCGCGAGCACCTCGGCGCCGGTCTCGACGAGTGCGCGCGTCAGCTTGCCGGTGCCGGCGCCGACGTCCAACACGATGCGCCCCGACCGGAGGTCGAGGCGCTCCGCGAGCCAACGAACTGCGTCCGGCGGGTAGCCGGGCCGGACGCGCTCGTACAGTCCGGCGACGAGCTCGAACGGGCGCGAGTCCGGATGCTGGAGGTCAGACACGCGACGATGGACAGAGATCGTTGACGACGCAGACGTCGCAGCGAGGCATGCGTGCGAGACAGACGCGGCGCCCGTGCCAGATGAGTAGGTGCGGGAAGCGGCCCCACTCCTCGCGGGGCACGAGCTTCGTCAGGTCGCGCTCGATCTTCACGGGGTCCTCCTGCCTCGTGAGGCGGAGCCGCTGCGACAGACGGCGGACGTGCGTGTCGACGACGATGCCCTGCGGCTCGCCCAGCTCGGCTGCAACCACGTTCGCCGTCTTTCGCGCGACTCCCGGAAGCCGGAGGAGGTCGTCGAGTCGGTGGGGAACGCGGCCATCGAACTCCTCGCTCAGCAACTTCATCGTCCCGCGCAGAGCCTTGGCCTTCTGGCGGTAGAACCCGGTCGCGTAGATGTCGCGCTCGAGCTCCTCCGGCGGCACCGCGAGGTAGTCCGCGGGTCGCCGGTACTTCTCGAAGAGCTTCTCCGTGACGCGGTTGACGTTGACGTCTGTCGTCTGTGCCGAGAGCATGACTGCGACCAGGAGCTCGACGTCGGTGCGCGACTTCAGCGCGATCGTCGCGTCAGGGTGCGCGGCCGCCAGCCGCTCGATGATCGGCCGGATGCGCGCGCGCTTCGGACCGACGCGGCGCCGCGCCTCGTGGACATAGCTGCGAGCCAAAGCTAGGGGACCGTAGCGAGAGCCCGCTCGGCGTACCCGCTCGCTCGCAGACGCGGTCCGGCACAGACGACGTCCAGCGCCGGGCAGCCCGAGCAGATGAACTCGTCAGGCGTCGGCTTGAACTCGGCGCCGTTGATCTGCGCAATCGCTGCGCTCAGCTCGCTCTCCAGCTCGTCCAACTGGGAGAGATGGAACGACGTCGTCACGACGGCGTCGGGCCGCTCGAGGAAGTGGTAGACGACCTCGACGTCCTCCGCGCCGGCGCGGAAGCACACGAGCGCGTACACGAGTCGCTGCAAACGGTAGTCGTGCTCGACGATCTCCTCGGGTGTGCCCTCCTCCAGCGAGTTCGTCTTGTAGTCCACGACGAGCGCGCGCGTTCCGTCGAGCTGGAGGACGTCGAGGCGCCCGTGGAGCAGAACCCCGTCGTGTTCGAAGGCGAACGGCCGCTCGGGCCTCGCACCCGGCAGTGTCGCGATCCGGCGCGCGAGCTCCGAGTCGCAGTACGACTGAACGAAGCCGCGGATCCTCTCGATTTCCTCGTCGGTGACGGCGGGATACCAGCCTCGGACGAGCCGCTCGAGTTCGACCGGCGGAAGTGGATCCGTCAGAGGCACGAGTTCGAGCAGGCGGTGGACCGCGTCGCCGACCTCGGTCGCCGCGAGGCCCGGTGTGCCCGGTGCGGCAGCGCGCGCGTCGGTCGCCCGCATCCCCGCGACCCGCTCGGCGTAATAGCGGTAGGAGCAGCGCTCGAAGAGCGCGAGCGCAGTGAACGAGAGTCGGCGAACGCGGTGGAGCGGCGGCACCGGGATCTCCGCGAGCGGCGGCAGCGCGGGAACGATCGGCGGCAACGCGCCCGCGGCGCCGTCCTCGAAGAGAGCGAGCTGCCCGTCGTCGCCGACGGGAACCTCGGTGTCCACCGCCGGTTCGGCGGCGTGACGGTCGACTCGGAGGATGACCCGGGCTCCGTCTCGCTCGAGCTCGACCGGCTGTCCGGCGGCGGTCTCGATCTCCGCTCGCGCGTCGAGGCGCTCGAGCACCCACCCAATGGGCGTCGTGTCGTCTGCAGCTCGCGTCGGATCGATCGAGCCGGACACGATCAGGCGGTCGATCGCGCGCGTCATTGCCACGTAGTAGAGGCGTAGGCGCTCGGCACGCTCTTCCGCCTTGCGCGCCTCCTTCACAGCCTCGTAGGCGTACGCGCCGCGCCGCTCGCTCGTGATCGGATCCGCAACGCGGAAGCCGAAGCGTCCGTCGGAGAGCGCAAGGATCTCGTCCGAGGCCGGCGGGGCCTTGTCACGGCCGGCGTCGGCGACGACGACGACCTTGAACTCGAGGCCCTTCGCGGCATGAATCGTGAGCAGCCGGACGGCGTCGGCGCCTTCTTCCTCGGCAACGGCTTCGATCTCTCGTGCGCCGACCGCTTCCTGGTCGCGGACGAAGCGGACGAATCCTTCGACGTCCGGTCCCCGCAGCTCCTCGAACGAGCGTGCGAGCCGGGCGAGCTTGCGGAGGTTCGCATAGCGGCGGCGGCCGTCCCACTGTGCGAGGACGGCGAGGTCGTAGTCATGCTCGGAGACGACCCGCTCGCACAGACGCTCGAGTGAGAGCCGCGCCATCGCAGCCGTGAGGCGGTCGTAGCGTTGGCGGAACGCACGCAGCAGTTGGCCGTCTCGTTCGGGCAAGGCTTCGGGTAGGTCCCGCTCCAGCGCGACGAAGAGCGGCCGCTTCGGCGCCGCCCGGCGCAGCAGAACGAGCGCATCGTTGGAGATCCCGACGAGCGGGGACGCGAGAACGCTGACGAGCGCTTCGTCGTCGTAGCGGTTGCGAAGTAGCCGGAGATAGGCGAGCAGGTCGGCCACCTGCTGTTGCCCGAAGTAACCGCGTCCGGTGCCGCGGTACGTCGGCACGCCGAGCGATCGCAGCTCCTCCTCGTACCACTCCGCGTCGGTACCGGCAGCGAAGAGCAGCACGATCTCCCCCGGTGCAGCGTCACTTGCGTCTATGAGCTCGCGGATGCGGCGCGCTATCGCCCGCGCCTCGCCGCGGCGCCAGTGGACAGCGCTTTCGGAGTAGCTCGACTTGTCGGTCACGACCAGCTCCACGGGCGGGCCGAAGACGGGGTCCGGGAAGTCACCCGATGCGGTCAGCGGCTGGAACTCGTCGCCGAAGTCAGGCTCGAACAGGTGGTTGACGACGGCGAGGACCTCCGGCCGCGACCGGTAGTTCATCGTCAGCGGCAGAACGCCGTCGCCGGCCGCCGTGCGTCGCTCGCGGAACACCTGCACGTCCGCATGCCGGAAGCCGTAGATCGACTGGAACTCGTCGCCGACGAAGAACCGCTCGCACCCGACAGGCCCGCCCGACAACAGGTCGATCAGCTCGCACTGCAGCCGGTTCGTGTCCTGGAACTCGTCGACCATGATCGAGCGGAAGCGAAGCTGCTCGCGCTCCCGGATCGAAGCGTCGTCGCGCAGCAGATCCCGCGCGCGAAGCTGCAGGTCCTCGAAGTCGAGAGCCGACTCGCGGTCCTTTGCCGCCTGGTACGCGTCGGCGAAATCGGTCAAGAGCTCCTGGAGGAGGTCCCGGTCGGCGGCCGCGAGCTCGTCCAGAGCCGCCTGCTCGACGGCCCGCCTTGCCTCCTCGTAGGTCGCCGCGCGCTCACCGCGCAGACGAAGATCGCCGAGGTCGAAGAGACGGTCGGCGTTCACGCCTCCGTCGAGCTGGAGCACGGCCTGTCGGGCGGTCTCGCGGACCTCGGCGCTCGCGACCTCGTCACCCGCCAGGCAGTCCGCTGCGTCGCGCAACTCGGCGGCGCGCGCCAGGAGACTCGGACGTTCGCCGAGCTCGAGGACGAGCTCACGCCCTGCCGACCGGAGCGTCTCGTAGACCCCGCTGAGCATGCGCCGCAGACCCGCCGCACCGTAGACAGCGAGCAAGCGAAGCCGGTCGGCGTCGTCGCTCGCGCAGAACGCCGTCAGCGCCGCCTCGAATGCTTCACCGCGGAGAACGCGACCCTGGCTCTCGTCGAGCACGCGGAACCGAGGATCGACACCTGCGGCGAACGGATGCGAGCGCAGTAGCCGATGACAGAAGCCGTGGATCGTGGAGACCCACGCACCGTCGAGCGCACGCGAAAGGTCGTGGCGTCCGCGTTCGACGAGGCGAGCCCGGATGCGGCTGCGAAGCTCGCCTGCAGCCTTCTCGGTATAGGTGATGACGAGGATCGACTCGACGTCGAAGCCTTCGTCGCAGACCGCGCGCACAAAGCGCTCGACGAGGACTCTCGTCTTTCCCGTCCCTGCTCCAGCCGACACGAACACGACGCCGCGAGCGTCGACCGCTCTCTGTTGCTCCGGGTTCAGGTTCATGCGCGCCTCACCCGGCACATCGGCCAGAGCTCGCACCAGGTCGGACAGTCGCCGCCCTTCGGGTCATGCCGGATGTCGCCTGCGCGCAGACGTTCGACCATCCCGACGGCAAGGTCGCGCGCGCCCTCGACCTGGCCCCAGAAGGCCTCCTCGTCGAGGTAGTCGTTCTTCGCGAAGCCGGGCAGCCCGTCGTCGCGCGCGCCGGCACGGAGAAGGCCGCGCGCCCTCCGCCGCCCGGAGAGCGGCCGGTAGAGACCACCGAGCGGCTCGATGCCGACGAGATCGCGGAGCACGAGCATGTACAGCGGAATCTGGAGCCGCCGCTCCTGCTCGATCTGCGCGGCGGAATGGGCGTGCTTGCCGGCCTTGTAGTCCTGGACGATCCCTCGCGCACTGAACCGGTCGACGTCGATCCGATCGATCTTCCCGGAGAGCGCGATCCCGTCGGCGAGTCCGAGCCCGCGTTGCAGCTCCGGCGCCGAACGTTCCGAGCCGAAGAGAACCTCGAAGCGTCGCGGGACGAGCGGCGTCTCGGCGGCCGCGTCCTCGCGGACGAATGCCTCGAGATCGCGCCAGAGGCCGTGCTTCAGCTCGCGCTGCTGCAACTCGGTCAGCTCCATCCGGACGCCGTCGATCGCCTCGTCGAGGCAACGGCGAAGGAAGACAACGGCCTCCTCGACGCGAGCGGCGTCGAGCTGCTCGAGGCCCAGCTCCTTCGGAAGCCCCGAGTAGAAGCGATACAGCGCCTGGTGGGCGATCGACCCGCGCAGGCGGGCGTCGACGCGCGCGTCGATCGACCTCGGACCGATCAGGCGCTCGACGAACCAGATCGAAGAGCAGTCCGCGAAGCGCTCGAGCTCGGTCACGCTGAACGTGACACGTGCATTCAGCTCGGCGAGCACCTGCGGGTGGGTGAGACGCGTCGGACGTTCGAACGCGCGCAGCGCGCGAGCGAGCTGCCGCTCCCAGCCGTTGCCCGCCGCAACCGCCTCTGCGGTTGAGCGGTCGTCCGCCGCACGCAGTGCCAGCGCGCGGAGGCGCTCGCGTTCCGTCGGGGCGGCCTCCAGCGTCCACGTCAGCTCTGAAAGGGGACGGCGCCGCGTCCAGCGGACGACGTCGTCGCGGGGAAACAGTGACTGGACCTCGTCCCAGAACGGGCTCGCCTCGCGGGGGCTCCCCTCGTCGGTTGCCGCCTCGCGGACGAGGTAGACGCGCCGCGTCGCGCGCGTGCACGCCGTGTAGAAGAGGTAGCGGTCGCGCGCGACCTGGTCCGGACGGCTCAACCGGGCGCGCCGCCGCTCGTCGAGGGCGCGGCGCTCGTCGTCGGCGAGGAACGGGGACTCGTGTCCGCGCCTCGGCAGCCCGCCCTCCTCCAGGCCGAGCACGAAGACGACGTCGAGCCGGCGGGTGCGGGCCCGCATCAGGTCGAGGACGGCGACACGTCCGGCCTCGCCGCTGCCGGCGAGCCGAACCTCTGCGCGTTCGAGCGCCGCGCAAAGCTCTTCGGGCGCCGGAGGACCGTCGAGCTCGCTCCAGCCACGGAGGTCGGCGACGACCCGCATGACCGCGTCGTGCGCCCGGACGTCCTGACGGGAGAGCCCTCCGACGGGCGGCGCTTCCAGGCCGTAGGCAGCATTGAGCATCCGCGACGCCAGCGCGGCCACGCCGTCGATAGGAGTGGGGGCAGCTCGAAGTGTCTCGAGCACCGGCAGCGGCTGGCCGTCGCGAAGCCGGACCGTCTCTTCTTCGACGCGTGCTGGGGATTCCACCGCGCGCCCGCGAAGTCGTCCCTCGAGGAAGTCGACGTTCTGTCGGCTCAGGCCGGAATACGGCGAACGCAGAAATGCGTACAGGTCGCCGCGGCCGCCGCCGAGCCACGCAAACCGGAGGACGCTGAGAAGCGCCTGGCCGTACGCGGTGCGATCCAGCCGCACATAGCTTTCGACCGCATACGGCACGCCGAGCGTCCCGAAGGCCGCTTCGAGCGAGGCCTGCCAGCGCTCTAGAGACGGGCAGACGATTGCGATCGCCTCTGCTGGCGTACCGCTGCGGATCAGCGAGAGCAGCTCCTCGCCCACGAGCTCGAGAGCGCCGCGTGTGCCGGCACCCTCGAAGAACCGAAGAGCCCCGTCGATCGCCGGCGGCGAGGACGGCGCGGTCTCGGCGAAGAGCGCCCGCTCCAGGTGTGCCAGCGCGGGCTCGGCCACAGCGGCGAAAGCAGGCGCCAGCTCCTCGATCCGGCCGTCGGCGAGCGCCGTGAGATCGTCCATCGTCCGCCGCAGGGACTCGAAGGCCGCTCTGCCGGGCTCGTACGGGATCGAGACCGTTACCTCGCTCCGGCCCGACAGCGCCTCCAGCAACGCCCATTCGGCACTCGTCAGATCCTCGAAGCCGTACGCGAAGACGGGCTCCCCGCTCCACGAGTCGAGCTCGTTGGCGATCCGCTCGGCAGCGTGCCGGCGAAGGAGGTCACGATCCCACAGGTCGAGCCGGTCGAGCTCGGCGCGATAGGCGGCGTACAGGCCGCCGAGCTCACCGTCCAGATCGTTGGGATCGAGCAGGCCGGACTCGAGCTCTCCGACCGCCGCGAGCAAGGCATCCGCGAACCCGCCGAAGCGGGCCGACCTGCCGAGGCCGTTCAACGAACGACCCGCAAGCGCACGCCGGACGACGAGAGCACGCTGTGCCTCCGTCGCTACGCGGCGGGTCTCACCCCCCTCGCGGGCGATGCGCCCGAACAGGTCGTCGAACGTGCCGATCGACCCGGCGAGGAGCGCCGGTTGAACCGCCAGCAGCTGGCGCTCGACGAGCTCGACGTCCGATCGGTTCGGCACGATCAGATACGGCTCCTGCGGAAGAACGTCGAGGTACCGGCGCAGCAGGAGCGCCACCTTCCCGGCGTTGGCCGGGCCGGTGATGACGTTCAGACCCAACCGAGCCACTCTACTCAGCGGTCCTGACGGCCCCTGAGCACGCGTCCGCTACGAGCGGAAACTAGAGGCTTGGTGTGGGTTCGCGGTGCGTGCGGGGAGGGCATGCGCCAAGCAGCGCGCTCAGCTCGACGCTCGCCAATACTTGACGTATTGGTGAGTGGCGAGATGCGCGCTATGCGCCGTGCGCAGCCCCCCATCCGCGCGTGCCGGGAACCCGCATCAAGCCTCTAGGCAGCAGCGGACTTGGGGCGCCGGCCGCGACGGGCGACTGCCTGCCCCGGCATCTTGCCGGCGCAGGCATCACATAGATCGGCCTGCTTGGAGCCGCGTCGTGCGTCGGTGAAATTGATGCGCATCACGGCACCTTTTGCCTCGTCGACTTCCTTGCCGCAATTGTCGCAGACGAGTCTCGTTACGCGTGCCAAGCTTTTCCTCCTGAATAGACGCTTTCCCGCCGGCTAGTTTATCCGAAAGCCGCCGGAAAACTATGCGGCTGCGCGTGCCCGCTTAATTCGCCAGGAGCGAAGAAGACTAAGAAGAGCCTGTTCCTCGCGATCGAGCCCGAGATCGCGCGCCCCCACGACACGCAAATGTCGCGGGCGGAAATCGTCAATGGTTGTCCCATCGAGATACTGGTCGATCACCGCTGGGCTCACGTATGAACTGCGTGCAACAGCGGGTGTGTTGCCGAGCTCCGTGCCGACGCGGCGCATCACGGCGGCAATAACGCGCTTCGCCTCGGTCTGCGTGTCAACGACGCCGCGCTCCGCGAGCGCGATCGCCGCGATCAACGTACCGCCCCAGGTACGGAAGTCTTTTGCAGTGAACTCATCGCCGAGGTACTCCCGCACATACTCGTTCAATCGTGCGCCTGTGAGGTTGTAGAGGTCCCCCTCCCACTCGTACCGGAAGAGCCGGCGTCCGCCCGGAAGCCCAAGCAGTTCCTTGATCGAGTCGGCGAGCTCCTCGTCGACGAGCGTCGTCCGCACGACGGCTCGGTGCTTGCCGCGAAAGTCGAACGTGATCCGCGTCCCTCGAACGCGAACGTGATTCTTTCGCAGAGTTGTGATCCCGAACGTGCGAGACTCTTTGGCGTACCGCTCCGTTCCCACGCGGAACCAGCCGCGGTTGATCAACCTCGTCGCGACCGCCGCGACGTGCTCGCGATCGAGCGCCTCGTTGTCCATGTGCTCGGACGTCGCCGCCCGCAGGACCGGCAGGCGCTCCGCAAAACGGATCAACCGGTCGAACTTGGCCTGGTCCTGCTGCGCGCGGAAATCGGCGTGGTAGAGGTACTGCCTCCGCCCCGCTGCGTCGACACCAGTCGCCTGCAGCTTGGCGCCCGGCCGCGGTGAGATCCAGACGTTCTTCCACGCCGGAGGAATCACGAGCGAGCGGATCCGCTCGATCTGTTCTTCGTTTGTGATGCGGTTACCGCGCGCGTCGTAGTAGCGGAAACGTCCGCGCGACCCCTCGCGCCTCCAGCCCCCCGTCCTCGGCATGGTTCAACGCTAGTGTCCGAACCCTTGGCTACCGAAACGATCGTGGTGCTCGAGGGAGACGAGACGGGGCAGGAGCTGCTCGAGGAGGCTCTCCGGGTGTTGGCGCCGGACGTGACGGGGCTCGAGCTCGAGTTTCCGCGCTACGACCTCTCGCTGGCGACACGGCGCGCGACGAAGAATCTGACGGTTCACGAAGCGGCGAAGGCGGTTCGCGAGCATGGCCGCGGCCTCAAGGCTGCGACGATCACGCCCGAAGGCCGCGACGACGTCGGCTCGCCGAACCGGATTCTGCGGGAGGAGATCGGGGGCAAGGTGATCGTCCGTACTGGTCGCCGCATCCCCGGCGTTGTGCCGTTCGGCGGCGTTCACGCACCGATCTCGATCGTGCGGATGGCGGTCGGTGATGCTTACGGCGCGAATGAGTGGCGTGAAGGCGAAGGTGACGACGAGGTTGCCTTCCGCACCGAGCGAATCGAGCGCGGCATCTGCAGAGCGGTCGCAGAGTTCTCGTTTCGGCAGGCGGAGCAGGTCGGCGCGAAGGTCTTCGGCGGGCCGAAGTACACGGTCAGCCCGACCTACGAGGGGATGCTCAAGGAGGAGATGGACGCGGCGGCGGAACGGCACCCGCACGTTCCGTACGAGCCGCAGCTGATCGATGCAACGTTCGCGCTCCTGATCGCGTCGGCCGGCGATCCGCTTGTGATTCCGGCGCTAAATCGCGACGGCGACATCCTTTCCGACCTCGTCCTGCCGCTCTTCGGTTCGATCGCGGGCTCCGAGTCGCTGCTCGTCGCGTTCGAGGACGACTACCGGTCGAGCACGTTGATGGCGGAAGCTGCGCATGGCACGGCGCCGGCGCTGCTCGGCAAGAACGTGGCCAATCCGATGGCGATGATCCTCGCGGGCGCGGCGCTGCTCGCGTACGGGGACGAGCGCACGGAGCAGGTTGCGCGCGCGATCCGCGAGTCTTGCCTCGAAGCGGTCTCGCAGGGAATCCGCACGGCAGATCTCGGCGGGCACGCGGGAACGACCGAATTCACCGACGAGGTCATTCGCCGCGTGAAGTCGAAGCTCGAGGTCTGGGAAACGCTCTAGCTAGGGACCTGTCTGGATCGGCTTCCAGATGCCGGAGATCGGACGCGCCCTCGCGGACTCGCCGAGCCGCGGCAACCCCCAGGCATCCTCGATCGTGCGGAGCACGCCGTAGTGGCCGGTGAGGCCTCGGTAGCGCGCGCCACGCTGCACAGCTGTGCCGACCGCCAGCGCGGCGGTATGTCCGCCGCCGCGAACGCTCGTCGCGCCTTCGTCGAAGAGCACGAAGACGACGCTGTTCGGCAGGCTAAGGAGCGGTGTCACGACGCGACGCAGCCACTCGTCGCCGACTGCGACCGAGCAGTCGTGCATCGAGTTGCAGAGGTCCGGGACGACGAACGCGAAGTCGGGTAACCGCCCGACCCGAAGATCGCCGGTGAGCTCGCCGAGCGGGACGATCCGTGCGCGGCGGCTCGCCTTCGCCGTGATGCTTCGAAAGTAGGCGAAGGGATTGTGTTTCTTCGCGTAGCGACCGCTCGCGGCGCCGAGGAAGCCGCGCGACGGCAACCCTTCAGCGTATGCCTTCCATGTCTGGCCCGCGGCCTCCAGCGTGCCGGCGAGGTTTGGAGCGTTCACCGTGCAGGTGGTGCAGTTGCTCGTGATCCCGCGGGTGGAACCAGAGACGAGCGCGATGTAGTTCGGAAGGCTCGGGTGCCTGACGGCGTAGTAGCGCGTGAGGGTTGCGAAACGGCGCGCGTACGAGTTGAACGTGGGCGCAGCCGAGTTCCCGAGAACGCTCGACGCTTCCTTGTTCTCGAAGACGACGACGATCACGTGCTCGAAGGCCGGCACGGGGGCCGTTGTCGCGCCGGCCGAGACCGCGAGCGATAGGACCACAATCGCGGCGGCGACGGCTCGTGTCACAACGGCTCTTCGACGACCCGCCTGCGCCGGAGGTGGACCGCCGCGATGCCGAGCACGAGGAGAGCCGCGATCGCGATCGCGCCGTAGACGCCATAGTGGGAAATCGAATCGGCCGCCGCTTTCCCCGCGTAGTAGGCGATCAAGCTCACGGCGACTGCCCAGACGATCCCGCCGGCAGCGTTCCAGAACAGGAACCGCCACCAGGTCATGCGCGTGATCCCCGCCATCCACGCGCCGGTGACGCGAACGCCGCCGAAGAAGCGCGCGAGGAAGACGGCCTTGCCGCCGTGCCGCTCGAAGAAGCGCTCGGCGGGCGGCATCACTCTGTCGGCATAGCGGCGAATCCAGGCGAAGTGGTAGATGAGGCGACGGCCGCCTTCCCGCCCGATCCAGTAGCCGATGTTGTCGCCGATGATCGCGGCCACAGCTGCGACCAGAATGATCGCCGTGATCGAGAGGTGGCCTTTGGCCGCGTAGACCGACGCGGCGATCAGCGCCGTCTCGCCCGGCAGCCAAAGACCGGCCGACTCGAGGCACACGATTCCGAACAGAAAGAAGAGCCCGTAGTCCTCGATGAAGTGAGTCACGCCGTGGTCCAGGCTACGTAAGATCGCGCCGTGCTAGTCGGCGTCCCGCGCGAGCACGAGCCAGGCGAGCGCCGGGTGGCCCTCGTTCCGGACGCGGTTTCGCGACTCGTGCAGGACGGCCTCGAGATCGTGGTGGAACGCGGCGCGGGCCTCGCCGCCTCGTTCCCGGACGAGATGTTCGCCGAGGCCGGCGCTCGGCTGGCCGACTCCGCATGGGATGCAGATGCCGTCGTCAAGGTGCGGAAGCCGTCGCCGGACGAGATAGAGCTGCTGCGCAGTGAGCAGCTGCTGATCGGCTTCCTCGAGCCGTTGACGGATCAGGCGGGGATCGAGCGGCTCGGCGAGCGCGGAGTCATCGCGTTCGCGATGGAAGCGATCCCGCGAATCACGCGGGCGCAGCCGATGGACGCGCTTTCGTCACAAGCGACCGTGTCGGGTTACAAGGCAGTCGTGATCGCGGCCGAGCGGCTGCCGCGCTTCTTCCCGATGCTGATGACGGCCGCGGGCACGGTCGCGCCGGCCAAGGTGCTCGTCCTGGGCGCCGGCGTCGCCGGCTTGCAGGCGATCGCGACGGCGCGGCGGCTCGGGGCCGTCGTCGCCGGGTTCGACGTGCGGCCGGTCGTTCGCGAGCAGGTCGAGAGTCTCGGCGCGACGTTCCTCGACCTCGGCGTGATGGGCGAGGAGACAGCCGCCGGTTATGCGCGAGAGTTGACCGAGGACGAACAGCAGCGGCAGCAGGAGGAGCTCGCGGCGCGAATCCCCGAGTCCGACGTGGTCATCACGACGGCGCTCATTCCAGGCCGGCCGGCGCCGACGCTCATCCCCGCCGACGCCGTGGCGCGGATGCGACCCGGCTCGGTGATCGTGGACGTCGCCGCCGAGGCCGGCGGTAACGCAGAGGTGACACAGCCCGGGCGGATCGTCGACCACCACGGCGTCACCGTCGTCGGGACGACGACCTTGCCCTCCACGATGCCCTACCACGCGAGTCAGCTCTACGCGCGGAACGTCTCGGCGTTGCTGCAGCACCTGGCTCCGGGCGGCGAGCTTCAGCTCGAGTGGGACGACGAGATCACCGCGGGCACGTGCGTGACGCGGCGGGAAGTGGTGACCGGTTGAGCCACGGGCTCCTCCTCACGTTCGAGATCACGATCCTCGTCCTCGCGATCTTCCTCGGATTCGAGGTGATCTCGAAGGTGCCGACATTGCTGCACACGCCGCTGATGTCGGGCACGAATGCGATCCACGGGATCGTCATCGTGGGCGCGATGCTGGTTGCCGGGGCGGATCACAAGGACACGCTCACGACGATCATCGGGCTCATCGCGGTGGTGCTGGCATCGGCCAACGTCGTAGGCGGTTTCGTCGTCACCGACCGGATGCTCGAGATGTTCAAGAAGCGGGAGCCCCCAGAGCCGAAGTCTTGAGCAGGGAGCTCACGAATCTGCTGTACCTGGTCACGATCGTGACGTTCGTGCTCGCGTTGCGATTTCTCTCGAGCCCGGCGACGGCGCGTCGCGGAAATCAGATCGGCGCGATCGGGATGCTCGTCGCGATCGTCGTGACGTTCGCGCAGGACGAGATCATGAGCTACTGGGAGATCGCCGTCGGGATGGCGATCGGCGGCACCTTCGGCCTGGCCGCCGCGCGGAAGGTGCGCATGACCGCGATGCCGCAGATGGTGGCGCTCTTCAACGGCGTCGGCGGCGGCGCCGCTGCGCTGATCGCCCTGGCCGAGTTCCACAACCGTGCCCCCGATCCGGGGACGCTGAAGACGGACATCAGCACGTCGATCATGCTGTCGGCGATCATCGGGAGCATCTCGTTCGCCGGCTCGATGGTCGCGTTCGCGAAGCTGCAAGAGCTGATCCGCGGCCGGCCGATCGTCTACCCCCTGCAGCAGCCGCTGAACGCAGCGCTGTTTCTCGCCGTGCTCGCCGCGGGGATCTCGATCGCAGCGGGCGTCGAGCGGCAGTGGCTGATCTGGGTGCTCGTCGGCGGCTCGCTCTTGTTCGGCGTTCTGTTCGTCTTGCCGATCGGCGGCGCGGACATGCCCGTGGTCATCTCACTCCTCAACGCCTTCACCGGGCTTGCCGCCGCCGCAACGGGCTTCGAGCTCGAGAACAACGTCCTGATCGTCAGCGGCATGCTGGTCGGCGCGTCGGGAACCTTCCTGACGATCCTCATGGGACGTGCGATGAACCGGTCGATCGTGAACGTCCTCTTCGGCGCGTTCGGCCAGCTCGCGCCGGCCGGTGCCACGGCCGCGGCCGGGAGCACGAACGGGCAGGTTCGCTCGGCGAGCGCCGAGGACGTCGCCGTCATGCTCGCGTACGCCCACAAGATCGTCTTCGTGCCGGGCTACGGCATGGCAGTCGCGCAGGCGCAGCACGACGTTCACCGCCTTGCGGAGATGCTCGAGGGACGCGGCGTCGACGTCTCCTTTGCGATACACCCGGTCGCCGGCCGGATGCCGGGGCACATGAACGTCCTGCTCGCGGAGGCGAACGTCCCGTATCCGCAGCTGAAGGAGATGGACGACGCGAATCCGGAGTTCCCGCGCACGGACGTAGTCCTCGTCATCGGCGCCAACGACGTCGTCAACCCAGATGCGCGAAACAACGCCGGCAGTCCGATCTACGGCATGCCGATCCTCAACGTCGACGAGGCACAGCAGGTCGTCGTGCTGAAGCGGAGCATGAGCCCCGGCTTCGCGGGCATCGACAATCCGTTGTTCCTGAATCCGAAGACGGTGATGCTCTTCGGCGACGCGAAGGATTCCATCGAGAAGGTCGCGGGGTTCGTCAAGAACCTCTGAGCGAGGATCGGCGCATATTCGTTCCAGACGCGTGCGTGGGACGGCTGTATCGTCGACCCCGAGGGTGGCGGGCAGTCCACCCCACCCTGGGAGGGGGAGCACGCTTGTTGCGGTCGTGTTCGCGTGCGACGACGCACGTGCACGTACGGGCGCGTCCGGGCCGCGGTTGATCCATACGATTGGCGCGTGATCGGCAAGGCTCTCTTCTGGGGCTCCCTCAGCGCGATCGCGTGGACGCAGGCGGGCTATCCGGTCGCCGCGGCTGTGCTCGCACGCCTCCGAGGGCGCCCCGTCCGGAGCGGCGAGGCCACGCCGTCCGTCACCCTGATCGTGGCGGCGCACAACGAGGAGCACGTGATCGAGCGGCGCCTCGACAACCTCCTCGAGCTCGACTACCCACCAGAGCTTCTCGACATCGTGGTCGCTTCCGACGCGTCGACCGACAACACCGACGAACTCGTGCAGAACGTCGCCGCCCGCGAGCCGCGCGTACAGCTTCTGCGTTGCCCGCGCGGCGGCAAGGTGGCAGCACAGAATCTCGCCGTCCGCGGCACGAGCGCAGAGATCGTCGCGTTCTCCGACGCCAACGCACAGTGGAAGCCCGATGCGCTGCGTCTGCTCGTCCGCAACTTCTCCGATCGGGACGTCGGCTACGTCTGCGGAGGGCACTACTACGAGGCGGCTGACGGAACGAACCGGGAGAGCACCTATTGGCGCTACGAGGCCTGGCTACGCCGCAGCGAGTCGGCGCTCGGCTCGATCACTGGCGGCATCGGGCCGATCTACGCGGTCCGCCGCTCCGACTACGTCGACGTGGATCCCCGCTTCGGACACGACCTCGCGCTGCCGTATGTGATGGTGCAGCACGGCAGACGCGCAGTGTTCGAGCCCGAAGCGGTGGCGTGGGAGAAGCCGTCGCGCGACATCGAGGACGAGTACCGGCGCAAGGTGCGCATGTTCGAGCACTGCTGGCTGATCGTCCTGCGCGGAAAGATGCTCCGCCGCCTCGGGCCGACGTACCTCGTCGAGATCCTGTCGCATCGCCATCTCCGCTATGCGACCGGCGTGCTTCACATTGTGCTGCTCGGCTCTTCGCTCGCGCTCGTGCGTGAAGGGCTCGTGTACCAGCTCGCGCTCGCGGCGCAACTTCTATTCCTCCTCGCAGCGGCGCTCGGCGTCGGCGTCGCGCGCTACTACGTTCTCGTGACATGGGCGACCGTCGTGTCGCTCGTGCGCTATCTGCGTTTCGGCGTTCCGGCGGTCTGGGCGAAGGCCGAAGGAACAAGATGAACCGCGCGCTCGACTTCGCGGCGGCCGGTCTCGGCCTCACAGTCACGAGCCCGCTCCTCGCCGTCGCCGCCGCCGCGATCAAGCTCGAGGACGGCGGACCGATCATCTATCGGCAGCGGCGCGTGGGGCTCGACGGGCATGAGTTCGACCTCCTCAAGCTCCGCACCATGGAGGTGGGTGCGGAGCTCAAGGGGGCGGGCTTTGCCGTGAACGAGGGAGACCCCCGCATCACGAAGGTCGGCCGCGTCCTGCGGCGGTTGTCGCTGGACGAGCTACCGCAACTGTGGAACGTCGTGCGCGGCGACATGAGCATCGTCGGGCCTCGCCCGACCCTCGCGTACCAGGTGGACCGGTACACGCCGCGCCAGCGCCGGAGGCTGGAGGTCAAGCCCGGCATCACCGGCTGGGCGCAGATCCACGGCCGCGCGCGCCTCCCGTGGAGCGATCGCATCGAGCTCGACGTCTGGTACGTCGAGCACCGCTCGCCGTGGCTCGACGTGAAGATCCTCGCCCGCACGCCCCGTGCGCTCTTCGCAGGAACCTACAAGGGCGAGACCGGCGGCTGGACGGCTTGATTCCGTTCTTCACCGGCGCCGAGGTTCGCGCGGCCGTGCCGCCGGAACGAGCGCTCGAAGCGGTCCGTGACGCGTTCGTCGCGTACGCGCGAGGTGAGTGGACGATGCCGCCGAAGGTCTATGTGCCGGCGTACCCGGCAGGCGACTTCCGGGCTATGCCCGCCCTCGGTGCGGGTCATGCGCTGCTGAAGTGGGTGACGTCGTTCCCCGGGAACCCGGCCCAGGGCCTGCCAACAGTGACCGGCCTCGTGTTGCTGTCGGACGCGTCTAACGGGATGCCGAAGGCGGTCCTCGACGCGGCCGCAGTGACGGCTCGCCGGACAGGTGCTGCGGCTGTGCTCGCCGCAGAGACGCTCGGGCGACCCGACGCAGGGACCGCGGCCGTGATCGGCGCCGGCGTGAACGGTGAAGCCGTCGCGGAGACTTTCGTCGCGCGCGGCCGCCGCGTACTCCTCTGGGACATCGACGCCGACCGCGCCGGCGAGGTCGCCACGCGCGTCGGCGCCGAGCCTGCGGGCTCGCGAGAAGACGCACTGGCCGCGGATCTCCTCGTCACTGTCACGCCCGGCCGCGAGATCGTGCTCGAAGAAGGCTTCCTGCGGCCGGGACAGCACGCGAGCCTGATGGGCGCAGACGGTCCGGGGAAAGCAGAGATCGCAGTCGAAGAGCTCGCACGTGTTCGCGTGTTCTGCGACGACTGGGAGCAGGCAAGCCACAACGGTGACATCGTCCACGCGGTGGAAGCCGGACGACTTCGTCGCGACGACGTGACGGAGATCGGGAAGGTCCTGACAGGCGAGGCCGACGGACGACGCAGCGCCGGGGACGCGACGGTGTTCGACTCGACCGGCCTCGCAATTCAGGATCTCGCAATCGCCCTCGCAGCGCTCGAGCGGGACGGCGACCTCGCAGTCGCGACGCTCGAGCTGAGCTAGTTGCGTCGCCGAAGACGCCATGCGACGTCTGCTCCGCGGCGCCTAGCGAATCTCGGTCGACGTCACCTGCAGCAGCAACGGTGCTATGCGAGCGCCCGGTAGAAACCCTCGCCTTCCGCGGCGGCACCGGCAAGCTCGAGCTCGGCCAGCGCTGCGGCAACAGCCGCCGCAGGACTGCCGGTCGACCGAACGAGCTCGTCGACTGTCGCAGGCAATCGCTCGAGCAAGGAGGCCGCTGCGTCGCTCAGCTTCGCAGAGCGATGTTCGCGAGGCGTGATCCCCAGCGATTCGAGCACGTCCGCTGCCGACGTCAGCGGCGTCGCTCCGAGCCGTAACAACGCATTCGTCCCGTCAGACAGGCGGCTCGTTATCTCTCCCGGTACCGCGAACACCTCCCTCCCCTCTTCGAGCGCGAAGTCCGCGGTGATCAGGGCGCCGCTTTTCTCGCGCGCCTCCACCACGACGGTCGCGGCGGAGAGCCCGGCCACGATGCGGTTCCGCGCCGGAAACCGCCACGGCGACGGCTCGATTCCCGGCTCGTACTCGGACACGATCAGCGAGCGCTCCTCGATCCGGTGCGCGAGGCTCGCGTGCTCCGCGGGATAGATGCGGTCGATGCCGCAGCCGAGCACGGCGACCGTGCAGCCTCCTGCCTCGAGTGCGCCGCGGTGCGCCTCACCGTCGATGCCGCGTGCAAGACCGCTGACGACGACGACACCGGCAGCGGCGAGCTCACGACCGATCATTCGCGCCACCTGCCTGCCGTACGACGAACACGCCCGTGCGCCAACAATCGCGACAGCGACCGACGACAGCAGGCCGGGATTGCCATCGCCTCGAAGGTGCAGCTTCTCCGGTGGGCCGTGAATCGCCTGAAGAAGCGGCGGGAGCTTGCTCGCACTGAGGACGGTCATGCGGCGAGATCCGAAGGAGCGCGATACGCGAGCGCCTCCGCGACGTGCTCCGGCAAGGCGGACTCCGACTCCGCCAGCGCGGCGATCGTGCACGCAACCGAAGCCACCTTCGCGCGGCCGCGCCCGGACAGCGGCAGCCGCTCAACTGCGCGGGTCAGCAGCTCGTCTGCCGCGGGCGTCCGCGACGGGCGACCCTCCGCGAGACGCATCCGCGCGCGAAAGACACGCGCCCGCACCGCATCGGACCCTTCCGCGCGTGCCTCCTGCAGGTCGGATGCGCGCGGCCGCGGGACGGCGACGACGAGATCGAACCGGTCGAGCAGGGCACGCGAGAGCTTGTCCCGGTAATGCGCGAGCCGCTGCGCCGAGCACGTGCACTCGGCCCCCGCATCGCCGCGCGCCCCGCAGGGACACAGGTTCATGGTGCCGACGAGCTGGAACCGTGCCGGGAAGCGAACGGTTCCGATCGCCCTCGCGACGATGATCTCGCCGTCCTCGAGCGGCTGGCGCAATGCCTCGAGCGCCGGGCGCTGGAACTCGGCCAGCTCGTCCAGCAGCAAGACGCCGCGATGAGCGAGGCTCGCCTCACCCGGGCGGAGCCTCGGACCGCCGCCGACGATCGCCGCCGTCGAAGCGCTGTGGTGCGGCGCGCGAAACGGTGGGTAACCGACCAGCGGGTGCTCCGGATCGACGAGCCCCGCGACGGAGTGGATCCGCGTCACCTCGAGCGCGTGCTCTTCCTCGAGCGGCGGGAGGATCCCGGGCAGCCGCCGCGCGAGCATCGTCTTGCCGATGCCCGGCGGACCGCCGAAGAGGAGGTTGTGCCCGCCCGCGGCGGCGAGCTCGAGCGCACGCCGGGCGCGTTCCTGCCCGCGGACGTGAGACAGGTCGAGCGGCCTGCGGCGCGAGTGGCCGTTCGACATCACGAACTCTGGCGGCTCGAGCTCGCCCCGCAAGTAGGCAACCGCGTCGGCCAGATGATGGACACCGATGGGCTGAACGCCGGCGAGCGCCGCCTCCGCGCACGAGTCGTACGGGCACACGAGTGACTCGAGGCCGGCGCGGCGTGCTCCTTCGGCGACCGCGAGCACGCCGCCGACCCGGCGCAGACGGCCGTCGAGCGCCAGCTCGCCGCACGACGCGTGATCTTCCAGCTGCGTCCGCGAGACCTGACCGGAGGCCGCGAGCACGGCAAGAGCGATCGTCAGGTCGAAGCCCGAGCCCTCCTTCTTCAGCTCGGCCGGAGCGAGGTTGACGATGATCCGCGCGCCCTTGCCGGGCCACTCGAGCTGGGCGGAGAGGATCCCGCTCCGGACGCGCTGCTTCGCCTCTTGACAGGCACGATCGGCAAGCCCGACGATCGTGAAGGACGGCGACCCAAGCTGGACGTGCGCCTCCACCTCGACACGACGCGGCTCGAGACCGACGAGAGCAAAGGTGGACGCGCGCGCGAGCACGTACCGAACGTACGCGCGAACGATCGCCGCGTCTGTGCCGAAACTGTGACGACTTAGCGCACGCGCGCGACGAGCACGTCTTCGAAGTACTCGCCGGCACGTCTGCCGGTACGGCGGTTGACGTGACGACGCAGGCGCTCCTCGAGCCCGAGCCCGGCCTGCCGGAGAATGTCGGGATAGAGATCGCGCTGGTCGTTCACGACCATGAGCACCGGCGCGCCGCGTCGCAGCGACGCCGCCGCATTCGTCAGCGCCGCCGCGATCCCATCCGAGTACGCGGCGATCGCCGCACGTGACGTGCCCGCTGCGGCGGCGCCGAGCTCGAGCTCCCGCCGGTCGTCGAGGCCGAGCAGCTCATACGCGTAGCGGTGCTGCTCGTGGTAGTCGATGAGCCCGGGGTACGGCGGCGAGGTGACGATGCCGTCGAAGACGCCGGGAAGCCGCTCTTCGCGGACGTCGCCGTGGATCACCGTCGCCGCCCGCTCGCGCGACCGCACCTGTGCGAAGTCCTTCAGCCGGGCCAGCGTGTCGAGCGTGTACCGCTCGAGGAACTGAGACGCGGTCTCCACAGGTCGGCACTCGCGCCGGTGCTTGTGGCACCAGTACGGCTCACGCTGCGGCGTCCGCGGCAGGTCCAGATCGAAGTGTGCGGTCCGCCGCGCCGATCGTGCCGCGCGCGCCAGGACGATGCGCAGCACGTCGGCGTGCGCATATTCGTCCACGAGCGCGCGGAAGCCGAGCAGCTCACGGACTGCCTGCGGCGCGAACCAGCGACGAAGGTACGCCGACGGCTTCTCTGTCGAGGCCTCCCCCACGCGGCCGTGCGCTGCACGCAGCTCCCCCTCGAGCACGAACGGGTTGTACGCCCGCGTCTTCACCTCCATCAGCAAGCAGTTGAACGCCGCCACGTCGACGCCCGTCGCGTCGAGCCCGCTCTCGAGCGCCTGCACGAGTGTGGTGCCGGAGCCCGCGAACGGATCGAGGACGTTGCCACCTCGCCGGAAGTAGCGCGATAGCAGGATCTCGACCAGCTGCGGAACGAACTTGCCGAGGTAGGGATGGAGACGATGGACGTGCTTCGTCCGCTGGCGCTCGGGCAGCTCGCGCTCGGACCACGATAGTGCGAGGTCGATGTCGGCGTAGAGCGCCTCTTGGGTCGGAGCCACCAGCGCCTATTCCACACGGAAGTCAGAAAGCCTCGCCCACGCGCTGTAGACGTCCGTTCCTGACGGCAACGAGGTCGAACGACACGGACAGGCCATCGAGCTCGGGATGGCGCGCGAGCCACGCCTCGGCCGCACGCCGGAGACGCCGCCGCTTCTCCCCGTCGACCATCTCGAGCGGGTCACCGAATCGATCGCCGCGTTTCTCCTTCACCTCGCAGAACACGACGCGCCGGCCCCGGCGGACGACGACGTCGAGCTCGTGCCCCGCTGCCCAGGCATTCGTCGCGAGGATCCGGTAGCCGCGCAGTCGGTACCACCAGACTGCACGCCGCTCGGCGCGCTTCCCGAGAGCGTTGCCCATACCCGGGAAGCTACGCCGAGCGCTCGCGCAGGAATGTCAGGGATTGCGAACGGAAGAGAGCACTCGCAGGTGCGCACGATCGACCACGGCGAGCGTGCGTCCGCGAGGTCCGCGCACAACGAGATGGCCGTGGCCGTCGCTCCGGAGCCGGAAGTCGAACAGCCGCTTCGGTTGCCCCTGCCACGGCAGGTCGATGCACACCGCCTGAACGCGAGTCGTGTCGAGCGCGTGGATGAACGCGTGATCTCCGCCGCCGTACAACGTGTACACCCAACCCTTGTGCGGCGCTGCACGGGAAATCGGCGAACCCTGCATCGTCGTTTCCCATTCGCGCTTGTCGATGACCGCATCGGGCAGGAGCCGGCCGGCGCGGAGATCGTATGCGCGCACCCGGTAGCGCGTGAAGTCCTGAGCCGACACATACTCCACGAGGTACAGGTATCTCGCGTCCGGCGAGAGCGCATCGAAGGAGTGGTCGCCCCGGATGCGGAGCTTCCGAACAACGCGCATCTTCTTCATGTCGACGAGCGCGAAGTTGCTGTACTTCGGCCGGATGGGACCGTACTTCGTCTCGGCGAGAACGAGCGTGTGCCCGTCTCGCAGCAGCCCGGCTGTCGCGCCGTCGAATGCAACGAGTGGGATGCCCCAGTTCCCTTTGATGGTCATGAAGTTGACGACGCGGCCACCGTCGCGGCGAATCACCTCGAGGGCGGTCCAACCTCCCGCGGGAACCGCGACGTAGCGCACGTGGCCGGACTGAATCCCGTCCCACCCTTGCGCGTATCCAGGCCCCGGGCCGCCGTCACCTGATGCGGCGGGCGCGGCCACGGTGACGCCGACGACGGCGACCGCGGCACTGATCAGCAAACGACTTCTCATGTCGCCCTCCCTCGTTGCTCTAGGAACAACTACGCCTGCCGGGGCGAGAAGGGTCCCTCAGGCGGCGACGCCGTTACTACGCTCGGCCGTGAGCGCCGCCAGCTCTTCCTCGGACAGGTAGCAGAGCGCCTGGAAGGAGCGGCGGTGGATACTCGACGGGCCGAACTCGCGCACCTTCGCCGAGTGGCCCGGCGTGATGTAGCCGACGTGCGACGAGAAGCCGTAGCGCGGGAACAGCGCGTCCATACGCCGCATCAGACGATCGCGAGTCACCTTGGCGACGATGGAGGCGGCCGCGATCGCGGCGCTCTTCTCGTCGCCGTCGACGACGGCTCGATGAGGCGGCGCGGTGGGGCCGAGCCGGAAGCCGTCGACGAGGCAGGCCTCCGCCGGCGGCGACAGCGCATGCAGGATCTCCCGCATTGCCGCGAGGTTCGAGCGGTGCAAGCCGTTCCGGTCGATCTGACCGTGTGGGACGACGCGGACGATCACCTGCTCCGCACAGCCGACCACCGCGCGGAAGAGCTCCTCCCGTCCCTCCGGTGAGACCTGTTTCGAGTCGTTGAGAAAGCCGAGCGGCCGTACCTTGTGGTCGCGCAGGCAGCCGTAGTCGAGGAGGACTCCCGCGACGACGAGCGGGCCGGCGAGGCAGCCACGGCCGGCCTCGTCCGTGCCGGCGACAAGCCGCGCGCCGAGCTTGCGGTCGAACCTCAGGAGCTTCTGGCCGGTCCTCACCGCCACGGCGGCGAGGATAGCCGTCTACTCGGCCGCCGTCTCCTGGGTGTCGACGGCCGCCGCTTCAGAACCGTCGCGCGGAGCGGCCTCGGCCGTCTGCTGGGCGGCGCGGGCACCCCGAGGGCCGTCCTGCCGCAACTCCCGCACGCGGGCCTTGCGACCGAGCTTGCCGCGGAGGTAGTACAGCTTCGCTCGGTTGACGTCGCCGATCGCTGCCACGTCGATCCGCTCGATCTTCGGCGAATGGAGCGGGAACGTCCTCTCCACGCCGACGCCGAAGGACTGCTTCCTGACCGTGAACGTCTCTCGCGCGCCGGCGCCTTGCCGCTTGATCACGATCCCCTCGAAGACCTGGATCCGCTGCCTTTGGCCCTCGATGACCTTGAAATGAACGCGCACGGTGTCGCCCGCCTTGAACTGCGGGATGTCGCTGCGCAACTGCGCGCGCTCGAGTGACTCGATCACCTTGCTCATAGAAGGACGGACCCCGTGGGGCGCCGCGGAATGCTAGCGAAGATGCGCCGGGCCGACCTCGGCCCAGCCGGGCTCAGTGGAAGGAGATCCTGCTCGGCGGCCAGTACGTCGCGAAGACCTCGCCGATCAGGTTCTTCCGCGGGACGAGGCCCCAGCGGCGGGAGTCGCAGGACGAGTTCCTGTTGTCGCCCATCATCAGGTAGTAGTCCTTCGGGATTCGCGAGTAGGTGTTCCGGGGCGGAATGTCAGAGAGACCGAGCGTCTGGTGGTCGCGGCGCTCGGGCTTGATGTACGGCTCGTTGAGCTTCTTGCCGTTGATGTAGACGAATCCGTTTCGCTCCTCCCAGACCTCACCCGGGAGACCGATGAGCCGCTTGACGAATGTGCCCTTCGACCCGCACTCCTGCTCCGCGAGCGGGGGCGTCTTGAAGACGACGATCTCGCCCCGGTTCGGATCGCGGAAGTGGTAGATGAAGCGGTTCGCGAGGACGCGGTCCGAGGTGTTCGCCTCGCACCCTTGTGCCGGCTTCGCGCAGTGCAAGGTCGGCTCCATGGACGACGACGGAATCCGATACGGGTTGACGACCCACGCCTTGATCGCGAGCACGATCGCAACGGCGCCGACGATGGTGACGATCCAGTCGATTGCGACGCGCCAACCGTGCGGGAGGTTCGGGAAGAGGCGTTCGATCGGGTTGCGCGACCTCTTCCGTTCGTCCGACTCGCGCAGGCCGAGGTCGTAGCGCGAACGCTGCTCCGGATCCCGCAGCAAGTCGTACGC
>JBKPMS010000152.1:0-12384 GCA_046732275.1 Actinomycetota bacterium
GGGATCGATCGTGTCGAACTCATCACCAATGACGACGACTCTTCCGCCGCGATGTCCGGCGCCTGACGCTTGCACGGCAACCCACACGCCGCCGTCGACGGCCGCCAGCCCGACGGGACGATTGCCGACAACGATGGAGGCTCTCGTGGTGCGTGTCCGCGTGTCGATCTTGATGATTCGCCGACCGAACTCGTCGCCCACCCACAGTCCGTCGTCGGTGAGGGCCAGCGCCGACGGGCTCTCGCCAATGGGAATGGTTGCGCGCACGGTCAGCGTCGTCGGGTCGATCTCGGTGACGGTGCCATCCAGCTCGTTTGCGACCCAAAGTGCGTCCTCGCCGTAGACGACCGCAGCCGGGCCACTACCGGCCGTGGCGGTGTTCGTGACGCGTTGCGCGGCCGGGTCGATCTGCAGGAGCGCTCGCGAGGCCTCGTCTGTCACCCAAACCGAGCCGCCGCCGATTGCGATCCCGCGGCTTATTGCGCCCGTATGAATCGTGGAGACGTGCCCGGTGCGCGGGTCGATCCGCGAGACGGACCGGTCCTCGGAATTCGTGACCCACACGTACCCGAAGCCGGTCGCAACGGCTGTCGGACCGTGGCCGACCGGAATCTGTTGGACCACCGTGTTCGACTCCGGGTTGATCCGCGAGACGGTGCCGTCGGCATGGTTCGCGACCCATAGACCACGGCGGTCGACGGCGATGCCGCTCGGGCTGTCACCGACGGAGATCGTTTGCCGTACGCTCCGCGTGCTCGGGTCGATGCGTGAGACAGTGTTCGCGTACGCGTTGGTCACCCAAACAGCGCCGTGGCCGAAGACGACGTTAGTGGGCGCTGCATCGATGCGTATCTGATTGCGAACGGTGTGGCCATCCGAGGCAATCAACCCGACCGCGTTCGCCGTCACCGTAGTCAGCTCGGAGCTCTCGCCTCGCGTCGCGAACACCGCGCCGACCGCCGCGCCGACGACCGCGAGAGCTGCCACCGCAACGACGCCTGCAACTCCCCGGCGTGGCGCAGCCCTCACAACGCTTTCGCGAGCCGCAGCTATTGCCTTACGAGGTGGCGCCGTGAGCAGATCGCGGTAGAGCGCCTCCGTCTCAGGAGAGGGATATGCTCCCAGCTCGTCGGCCAGGAGTCGCCGGCACCGCTCGTAGACGCGAAGCGCCTCCGCCCGGTCACCCGCCGCGGCGTATGCCGCCATCAGACGCCGGTATGCGGTCTCGCGGTACGGGTCGAGCGCGATCGCCTCTTCCGCCCACTTCGCGGCCTCTGCCTCGTTCCCGGCCAGAAGACACGCATCGGCGAGGCAGTTCAGCGCGCGCCGCCGGTTGGAGGTGAGCTCGCGCCGCTTCTCTTCGACCCAGCTGCCGTCCTCGCCAGGTAAGAACGCCGGTCGCGCCAGCGACGAAGCCTCGAGCGCGACGGACTTGGCGTGTTCGGCGTCGCCGTCCGCGAGTGCTGCTTCCGCCTCGCGAACGGCGGAGGCTGCGGCGATGACGTCGACCCAGGCCGTCTCCGGGAGGCTCAACCGGTAGCAGCCGAACGCGCCTGTGAGAGCCGTCGTGCCGTCGAGGCCCGCCTCAACGAGCAGCGGGCGGAGCTTGCTCACGAGCACCGACAAGGCCTTCTCCCACGTCGCCGGCGGCGCGTCACCCCACAGCGCCTCGGCGAGCTCATCGCGTGGCACCGGCCTGTCCTCCTCCGCCACGAGGTACGCGAAGAGGACCCGCCCTTGCCGGCCGGGGAAGCGCTGCTCGTCGATCACGATGCCGTCGCTCTCGACGGCGACGCGACCCGCCAGGAAAACCTTCAGCCGCATTCCTTCATCGAGCTTGCCGACATCTTGCCTTGATTTAGAGGCACTTTTCTACGGTCGTCCGGATGGGTTTCGTGGAGAAGGTGCTCCGGTGCGATTGCGGCTTCGAGGCTCGTGGTGAGCACGAGGACGCTCTCGTGGCCGAGGTTCAACGCCACGCGTGGGAGGTGCACGCTATGGCGCTCACGCACGACCAGGCGCTGTTACTCGCCTTTCGCGCGGATCTCGACTCCCGCGACCCTCGGCAGACGACACGAGAAGGGAGGCAGGAGTGAAACGCATTGCAATCGCCGGCCTGTCAGTCGCCGGCGCAGCTGCTGCGATCGTCGTGGCTCAGGCTTTGGCGACGCCGGGTTCGGGCGCGGTCAGCAGCTACGTGGCCCGGGGGCCAGTCTCGCAGTCGGTCGTCATCGGCGTGCCCCAGACGGCGACCGCGACGAAGACGGTCCGGGTTCGCGTGGGTCGCAACACGGTGACGAGACGTGTGAAGTTCACGTACCAGACCGTCTCGCCCTTGATGGCGTGCGGGTCGTCAACGACGTGTGACACGGCGTATCAGCAGCTGACGATCCCGGCGGGTGGACACACGGGTTGGCATACGCATCCGGGCCCGACATTCGTCGCTGTTGCGCAGGGCGAGGGGACGCTCTACCACGGCATGTCTGGCTGCCCCGCGACGAAGTACGCAACAGGCAGTGGGTTCATGCAGCCACCGACGGAAGTTCACAACATGAGGAACGAGGGCTCGACGCCGCTGGTGTTGTGGGCCTTCTACGCGCTTCCGCCGGGGACGTCGAACGCGGGTATCAGGATCGATCAGCCGAGGCCGGCGGAGTGTCCGAACATTCCGTAGTCCGGTTCGAAGCGGGCGCGGCGCCGAGTGCGCCGCGCCCTGCCGTTGTCCTTGTTGCAACGGTCGCCGCAGGCGCCGCCACGTTCCTTGGCATGCCGATGGTTATGGATGCCGATGGCTCAGCGATGCAGGTCGTCGCCGCCGTCGCGATCGCGGCCCTGACACTGGCCGTCGTCCCACTTGCTGCGGGCGCACGCATCTACGCCGCGGCCATGCAGGTCGCGCTGCTCTCCGCCGGCGCTGCGGCGATCCACTTCGTCGTGATTGCCGAGCACTTCGAAGAGTGGTGGGTGTTCGGGCTGTTCTTCGCCGTGACGGCTGTGCTGCAGCTGGCGTGGGCCGTGCTCATCGTCAGCGGTCCTTCGCGACTCCTCACCTGGGTCGGCGTGGTCGGGAACGCCGCAATCGTTGTGCTCTGGATCGTCACCCGGACATCCGGACTGCCGCTCGGGCCCGATGCCGGCATGCCCGAGCCCGTGGGCGTGGCCGACTCCGTGGCCAGCGCCTTTGAAGTCGGGATCGTCGCCATCGGCACCTGGCTCGCCGCGAGTGTCTCGACGACCCGTCGCACCTCTGTGCGAAGTGCGTGGATCGTGGTGGTCATGACGCTGGCACTGACGACTGTCGCGCTGCTCTCGGCTTCCGCGCCGGGCATCATCCCGGCGGCCGAATAGCTAGACGCGGCCTCGACTGATCGAAGTCCGGCCTTCGTTCGGCGTGCGCCATGCCGAGCGCGTGGTAGGGCGCTGGCAGCGGCGCGGGAATAGACCGCGGCCAGCGGGGGTCTTGAGCAATGAGAGACGAACCAACGAGGAGCATCGAAATGGTCTACCCATCCATCAATGCCTAGCGTCGAGTGCCTCCAAGAAGCGTTGAGCGTCCTCGTCGCCGAGCGGCAGGCCATGCGCGATCGCGACGCGGGACGCGACGAGCTCGAGTCCAACCGGCTCGAAGTCGCGTGGCGGCAACGGCAGCTCTCCCTGGCCCTCATCGATCTTCACTTCCGCGCGGAACGCAACTGTTAGTCGTGACCGTCCAAAGCGCCTGTGCGAGACTTCCGAACGGTGGCTGCGACGGACTCGGACCCGGTTGCGCTGCAGCATTTTGAGCTCGTGCCGGAGCCTCTCCCGGCGGAGGTGCTCGGGGCAACCCCCGGAATCTCGCTGGAGGTATGGGCGCTCCGGCTTTCCGGTGGCCCTGTACGAGATGTCCTCACAACCGATCCCGTCAACGTCGCTACGCAGGAGTACGTTTTCGCGGTACCGCTCGACGTGATGGGAAACCTCGCTCGGAAACTCACCGAGGTGTACGAGAGGCAGAGCGGCGCCGGTCTGTAGGCCCGCAGCATTCACCACGGCCGGCCCGAGGCTACGAGTCCGGCCACGACCCTGGGACGAGCACAACCTGGAAGCCGTCAGGGTCACTAAGGGTGACGCCGCGCTGTTGCCAATACGGGTTTTCCGGCTCCACGGGCTCGGCCCCGACGCGCTCGCATGCGGCGGCGACAGCCTCGTCGCTCCCTAGATAGAGGACGAGAAGTGTTTCTGGATTCGGTGCGGGCGGAGCGTGCTGACCTCCACTTGTGAATTCGAGATGAGCCTCCGTTCCCGGCACGGCAAGAAAGACGCCGTCGTAGCCCTGATGGTCTTGGAACCGCCCGATTTCCGGCAGGCCGAGACCATCCCGATAGAACGCAGCGACCTCGTCGAGTCGGTTCGTATGCCGTGCGACGCGTAGTTGCATTCGGCAACGCTCTTAGCAGGTCAACGCGGCGAAGTCATGCGCGCGCGATCAGGTAGTGGAACTCGTTGGAGAGCCGGTATCGGCCGTCGGCCCCCCGGTACGGGGCCAGGCCGTGCACGATCGCTTGCCTGAACTCTTTCTCACGGTCTGGCCCGACGATGATCGCGAGGCCTGCGACGGCGACGAGTGCCCGGCCGAGCGTCTCGGTGTCCGGGTACTCGATCGTCCAGGCCGTGTCGAACTCGCTCTCGGGCGTCAGGCCTGCTCGCGAGGCGAGATCGGGGAGCACGCCCGGTTGTGAGAAGTCTGGGTCCGGTGGTGCCTCCGGTGGGCGCGGTGGCAGGAAGGGTCGGGCCACCTGCTTCATCGCTTCGAGGTCGCAGCGCTCGTGTGCGCCCCAGACCTGAATGACGACGGGCGCGCCTGGCTTGGCGACACGCCTCGTCTCGCGCAGCGCGGCGACCATGTCGTTCGCGAAGAAGAACGAGTTGAAGCCGGTAACGAGGTCGAAGCTGTCCTCGTCCCAGGGCAAAGCTTCCATCTCACCTACACGCAGATCGGCGTCCGGGAGGCGGTCGCGCGCGAAGGCGATCAGCGCCTCGGAGGCGTCGAGCCCATGGGCGACGCCGTCGCGCTCGGCGACCAGGCGCAGGAAAGACCCGGCGCCGCAGCCAACGTCGAGCACGTGGGAGCCGGGCTCGAGGCCGGTGCGCTCGAGCGCTGCTTCATACGTTGGGAGCTGCCGGTCCTCACTCAGCGCCCAGTCGCCCGGACGAGCGCCCCAGAGCGGGCCCCAGCGGGACGCGCTCCCGTTCTCGGCGGACGCGGCGGTCGTCATGGTCCCTCCTGGTGTAGGCTATGTTCCATAGTTGTAGACTATGTCCCGTAGTTTGGTCAACAAGGAGCTGACGCTCTTCTCGTACGAGATCCTCGGCCTCGTCGGCCGCGGCGGTGCGGGTGCGCACGACCTGTTGCGTCTGGCGCGACGCGGTCGCATGCTCGACTGGGCCGGCGAAAGCCAGTACTACGTGGAGCCGAAACGACTCGCTCGCCTCGGCTACCTGGATGCCCGCAAGGAGCCGGGGAAGACCCGCGAACGCACCGTCTACCGCCTAAGCGAGAAGGGGCTCGACGCTCTTGTGGAGTACGCGCGAATGCCGGTGACCGTTACCCCAGTGAAGAGCGACGCGTTCCTCCGCCTACTGATCTGCGACTTGGTCGGAGAGGAGGTGACGCGCGCGAGCATGGCGACGCTGCGCGACGACATCGCGGAGCTGCGCGACCGACTCGACGCATCCGAGCAAAGGGCCCACGAATTGCCTCATCGCGCGAAGTACCTGCTCCTCGTCATCGACTACCTCCGCCGCCTCCTCGACCTGCACGGAGATCTCGTCGACGAGGTCGAGCGCGAATTCGCCGGCTAGCCAGGCAGCGAGATGTCAGGTAGCCGGAGGTGTAACGTCGCGCGCCGCACTTGGACTGAGGGGGATGCGTACCAGATTCGTCGCGGTGTCTCTCGCGTTTGCCGCGCTCGTCGTAGCCGCGCCTAGCACAGCTCAAGCACCACGGTCGACCGTCATGGTGAAGGCGTCTTCTTTCGGGCGCGTGCTCTTCGACGGCCGCGGCTTTGTCCTTTACGGCTTCACGCGCGACCCACGCGGGAAGAGCGCGTGCAGTGGCGCCTGTGCGCGTGCTTGGCCGCCATATGTCGTCAAATCGCCACCGCGCGCAGGGCCCGGTGCTGCGGCTCGCCTTCTGGGGACGACGAGACGAAGGAACGGCTCGCTCCAGGTTACGTATGCCGGACGTCCGCTCTACTACTACGTCGGCGATCGAAAGCCCGGTCAGATCCTTTGCCAGAACGTGACTGAGTTCGGCGGCGTGTGGCGAGTCATTCGTGCGACGGGTCGCCTCGTCGGCTAACGACACCGTGTAACGGATTCGTCCTCGACCGCGACTGCAGAGCGACAACACGATCAAGGAGGAAAGAAAGTGTCACTCCCCGGTGTGTACGTTCAAAGCAACGAACGCGAAGCGAACCGTGTCTTCGGCTTTCGCCGCGGCGACGACGGGCAGCTCTCGGGCCCGGTCATCATCGCGAGCGGCGGACGCGGTGATGACGTGCCGCACCTCACGTCGCAGGGCTCGGTGGTGCTGGCGTCCGATGGACGCCTGCTGGTGACGAACGCCGGCAGTGGCGACATCAGTGTCTTGGCAGTTGCCGATGAGCTGACGGTTGTCGCCGTCGTATCGTCCGGGGGCCCGGCGCCGAAGAGCATCGCGGAGCGCGACGGACTCGTCTACGTCCTCAACACGGGCGACCGGTCTCTCGTCGGTTTCAGGCTGACCGAGGACGAGCTAATCGAGGTGCCCGGGTCGCGCCGCGAGCTAGGAGCCGGCGCGGATCCGGCGCAGGTCGGCTTCACGCCCGACGGGACGAGGGTGGTCGTTACCGACCGTGGTGCGAACGCGATCCTCGTCTACCCCGTCGGCGCCGACGGACTGCTCGGCGAACCGAACGCGACGCCGTCGGCTGGGCCCACGCCGTATGGCTTCACGTTCGCGCGCGACGACACCCTTGTTGTCGCCGAGGCGTTCGGGGCAGCGAAGGGCAAGGCCGCGGCGTCGTCGTACCGGTTGGACGAGGAAGGCGCGGAGGTCGTGACCAGCTCGGTCGGGAACGGTCGGAGCGAGATCTGCTGGGCCGTTCCGTCGGCTGACGGTCGTTACGTGTTCACGACGAACTTCGCCGACGGCGCGGTTTCGCGCTACAGCGTCTCGCTCGGAGGCGAGCTGGTCCTCGATGACGCTGTCGCAGCGGTCACCTTCGATGGCGTGCCTGGTCTTCGGGATGAGGACATCACGCCCGACGGCCGCTTTCTCTACGCGGTCGACGCCGATGGCGGCCGCGTCTTTGGCTGGCGCGTCGACGACGGGGCCCTCAGCCCGCTCGGCTCCTGGAACGGGTTGCCGACGACTGTCGCCGGTCTCGCCGCAAACTGAGCTCACTACGTTGGTGGCGGGGTCTTGCGGCGCCGCCACCACGGAACGGGACAACTTGACGTTTGACGTGCCACGGGTCAACCTCGCTGTCATCTTCGCCGCCCTCTATCGGATCGCGTTGGCGACGACCTATCCCCCGCCGCGGAGCGCCGTGCGGGTCTGCCCGGCTGAAGCGCTCCGCTATCAATGAGCGCGGGCCGCGTCGTACTCATCGTCCTCGGCAGCATCGGCGCTCTGCTTGGTCTCGCCCTGATGGCGGGCGGCGGCTTCCTGCTCTGGGCCGATCGCACCCAGCGCGAGGACGGCTACGTGACTACGTCGACCGAGCGGTTTGCAACCTCGAGCTATGCGCTTACGCGTACCCGGCTCGACGTGGATGCTGATGTGCCGAACTGGGTCTGGAACGACAGCTGGTTCGGCAAGGTCCGGATCCGGGGCGAGAGCGCGGGCGGCGGGAAGCAGCTCTTTATCGGGATCGGGCCTGAGCCCGCCGTCGCCAGGTACCTCGGCCGCGTCTCACACGCGAACGTCGAAGACATCGACTTCGACCCGTTCCGCGTCGAGTACCGTCCGATCGCGGGCGGCCCGCCCGAGGCGCCGCCGACAGCGCAACACTTCTGGGCGGCCTCCGCCTCCGGTGTGGGAACCCAGACCGTGACGTGGAAGGTGCAGGAGGGCGACTGGTCGGTGGTCCTCATGAACGCCGACGGCTCTCGTCACGTCGTGGCCAACATCGACCTCGGCGCGAAGCTGTCATTCCTGCTCTGGCTTGCTATCGGGCTGCTCGTTGCCGGCGCACTGGTCCTCATCGGGAGCATCGCCCTGATCGTCCTCGCCGCCCGCAGGCCTCAGGCGCCGCCCGTTCCGACGCCTGCCACCGCGGGCGGCCGCGACGTGCCGCCCGACTGACGACGATGGACCGCGTCCGTGTCGACAAGTGGCTCTGGGCCGCCCGCTTTTTCAAAACGCGGAGCGCGGCAAGCGAGGCGGTCTTTGGCGGCCGCGTCCACGTAAACGGCGTTCGCGTGAAGCCGGCAAAGGAAGTGGCGGTTGGCGACACGCTGGACCTGACGCTGCGTTCAGAGAAACGAACCGTCCAGGTGGCTCGGCTCAGCGACAAGCGGGGTCCGGCCGCCGCGGCGGCGACGCTCTACGCCGAGACTCCCGAGTCGATCGCCGCGCGCGAGCGAGCCGCACGCGAGCGCCGGCTCGCAAAGCCGCTCGGCGCCGACCTGGGCGAGCGGCCAAGCGGGCGCGACCGGCGCCGGCTCGAGGCTCTGCGGCGTGGCGCGAAGGGCGGGCGCGGAGGCTGAGGCAATGCACGCAGCGAGCGATGCGTCGCGGCTCAGGCCACAAGCGCCACGGCTGCTTCGGGCGTGACGACGCGGAAGCTGAAGCTCTCGCTCAGATAGAGGGCAACGGACTCCGCCTCGGCGTGCTCGTAGCCGATGGAGATGTCCTCGCCGGAATCGAAGAGGAAGTCGCCCCCACGCATGCTCACGACCGCGGCGCCCTCGATTCCCGGAGCCCAGACGAGCGGCCCGCCGAGGATCTTGCGCAGATGGTCGAGGAGCGGGTAACCGCCGTGCTCGCTGGTCTCCAGCACACGTGTATACGGGTCCGGACCGAGCGCGAGCCCGTACGGGCCATCGATTCCGGCCGCGAGGAGTTGCTCGACTGCTTTGGCGACGTGCCGGGGATAGCGCTCGCAGTGCTCGCCGAGCGCGATCGGATCGTGCTTTGCCGCCCGTGCGATGCCGACAATGCCGGCGCGCTCCCAGCCGTGGAAAACGATGCTGTTCTCAGCCATGGCCAGTCGGCGCGCAGCCTCGTCGAGTGATCGCAGGTCGGCGTCCTGCGCGCCGCGGTCGATGTCTCGCAGCTCGTCGAGGCTGATGCTGAACGGCACGCGGAGCTCGGTCAGCGCAAGCACGCGGCGCTGCAGGCCCCATACTCCCTCCACGGGAGGGTCGGCCAGCCGCTGCGTGCGACCGAGGTTCGTGGCCGAATGCTCCCACCCTTGCGGCCCCGCGAAGTCGACGAGCTTGCGCGCGGCGAGCGCCGGCGTCAGACGTGCGCGTGCCTCGTCGTCGATGACCGCCCAGCCGGTCTCGGTGATCGGTGCGTGCTCGCGGAGGAGATGGCTCACGTCGCGGGCCGCGTCCTGAGGCTCCCGATGCCGAGCGAGGGGCTGCCCGTCACGGGAGCACCGCGGGCGGCTGCGCCTTCGACCGCTTCTTCTTCCGCCTCCTCGCCGTGCTCCACGATGTCGCCCTCTTGGAACAGGATCCCCACCGCGATCTCGCGCCAAAGCGGTGTGCGGCGCAAGAGGAACTCGAGATCCATGGAGAAATGCTTGAACTCCTCGCCCTGCGCGTCGCGCATGATCGCTCGCGCATCGCGATCCGGCTCGAGCGCGAGCCGCTGCTCATACCAACCGATTGCCTCGGCCTCCTCGGTCAACGATGCGCAGAGCCGCGCGAAGGTCCGCGTCGCCTCGGGCAGCTCGTTCGCCGGCTCGTGGTATTGGTCGAACCCCATCAGGCGCTCTCTGCGTCGGGCTCACGGCGTTCGGCTTCGAGCGACTCTTCGCGCTCGCCCTCGTCCTCGCCGAATCCCTTGTGTTCCTGTGCGCGAAGGAGCGCGGATTCGTGCTGCTGTTCCTCGTCACTTGGTTCGTGTTCGCTCATTGCGGCTCCTCTGGACGGATGGTTGTGCTGTAGGCCTAAAGGGCGCGAGGCTCGACAACCTATACCTAGAACGTCTCGTCACCGGTCGGCTCGTAGTGCTCGACGCCGTTCATCTGTTGCCGGAAGCGGGACAGCTCGCTGTACATCTCCTTGCGGGCGCGCCCCTGGTTCCCGAGCGGGCGGTGCTCGGCGATGCAGTGCCAGGGGTTGTATGAGAGCACTCGCGCGAACGCAAGCTGAGCAGCCGAGTCGAACGTCTGCCTGGGGATCCGAAGCAACGCGGCCGGTATGCGCGGGGAGAGCCTTGTCGGCCAAAGGACGGCGTTGTTTTCGATCGGCATGAGGAATGGATCGGTCTGCAGTTGCAGCAGGATGTCGAACTCGACGTCCTGCTCTGCAAGCGTTGCGACCATCGCATCGCGGAGGTAATTGTCGGGGGGACGAAGCGGGAGCCTTGGCACCCGCGTCCGTGTCTTCAATCTGCTGCGGAACGAGTACTGCATCGCCTGGTCTTGGCCGAGCAGATAGGGAACGCAGCTGAAGTACTCGCTCTCGAGCGGGCTGGTTTGGGTTTTCGTCCAGAGCAACTGCATGATCGCGTCGAGAATGTGCGTCTCCGTGGCGTTCAGGAAGTAGAAGATCTGGGCGTTCTTGAGGCTCCAGTGCTGCAGTTGCGCATTCGCTCTCGTGTCCGGCGTCACGAAAGTGGGTGTCGAGACGCCGAACAGGTCCTGCGTCGAGCGCTCGTCATCGAGCAGCTTCGGCCCGGGAACACCCATGAGCTTGATGCTCATGCTCATGAAGCCGACATCGTCGATGTCCGGAGTGACGTACGGGCCCGGTCCGGAGAATCGCACCCAGGCCTGGTACGTGCGGGGCTCGGCGAAGATTCCGCGTCGCATGTGTTCGGGAAGGTCGTCTCGGACCGTGAGCTCGGCGCGGACGATGGCGTGCGTCTTCGTATTTCCGCCGCGTTCGAAGTGCCCGGCGTTCCAGAGGCCGCGCATTTGCGCCTTGAAGGTCGTAATGATGTCCTCGAGGTGGGCGTCCTCGTCCGGTTGTGCTCGTTCCTCGGCGAGTCCCAGTCCCTGATCGTCTCGTTTCGCGTTGATCAGCCATGTCACCAGCCTCGCGACGTGGTCGCGCAGGAGCCGATCGAACGTTGGTCTGATGAACGGGTCGATCCGCCGTTCGAGGTGGATCGCGACCGTCATCGCGCCCGCGATCCGATCGAGTACTCGGCTCCCGGTGTCCGGTGGCGGCGTACCGGCCCCTGGGCCGGCGGGATCGGAAGAGGCACGGTCTTGCCTCATAGGCTCGCGAGGTGACGCGTCGCGCTGATGCCGGGCATGAAGAAATAGGCGCCGCCCCTGACTGTGACGAACCTGGGGAGCCCATCGACGCGCTCCCGTAGCGTCTCGGTCTGGATCGTGAACGTGCCGCCGTGTGGTTCCGAGGGACCGACGACCGGGTCGGCGTCGTCGTAGAGACCCGCGAACTTCGGGTTGTTCAGCCACGTGAAATGGACGAGCTCGAACTGCCGTGCAATGTTGGCGTTGAGACAGATGAAGTGCAGGCCGCGCTCGTCGTCGGTGGGCGGGGCGGCGTCTTCACGAAGCGCGTCCTCGATCGACAGCGGTGGCCCGTACTCGCGCCCGCGGCGAAGGATCCGGTGTCGCCGGTTGACTGCTAACGACTTGTCGGTGCCAGGCCTGGGATCGAGCGAGTCGCGCGGGTTGGCGCGCCGAATATGCGCGCCAAGTGGGCAGCGGATGCCCTTCGGGTCGTGCGCGAAGTATCCGAAGTCGTTTTCGGCAGCAAGCGCGGAGTCATCGGCCTCGGGCGAGAGCACGAGCGGCGCGCCGCTCGGCCAGCGGCCGACCAGCTTCGCCGCGAGGCTCGTGCGGCGTTCCGTGTCGCTGCTGCCGTCGGGGCGTCGAGTCTCGTGATCGAGGAAGCGCCAGAAGCCGCGGACGTCCTGGCGCAGCTGGCGGAACACGAGGTACGTGCCGTTGCGTGCGACCTCGGGTGCTCGCTCGAGTAGTGCGTCCTCGGTGTAGTGGCCGTGCTCGTTCGGGTAGCCGAGCACGAATTCGCCGAAGCGAACGGTCTGCGCGGGCGGGCCGCGCTTCGAGAGTCCCTCGACGAAGGGCTGAGAGATCCCGTCCCGGAAACCGAACGGCTCGTAGCCGTCGAGATTCGACGTGTCGACCGCCTGCAGGACGCGCACTCCCGCGGGGAGCGCGCGCTTCTGCTCGGCCTCTAGGGCTGCAA
>JBKPMS010000153.1:0-7327 GCA_046732275.1 Actinomycetota bacterium
GAGCGACGCCGCCTGCGGTCGGCTACCACACCAACCGCAGGCAACTGACGCCGCTTGCGACGCCGGCCACTACACCGGCCGACGCGCTCGAACCGGAGGCCGCAAAAGCCCCGATCAGGCGCGGCCCGGCTCGAACTTCAGGATCGCAGGTGAGCGGTCTGAGCGGCCGATTTGGACTCGGTTTGGACTCGCTCACCGTCACCTGATCCTTTCTCCCGCTTGTGCAGCGGTTTTGTCTATCGGGGTGCCCAGATTTGAACTGGGGACCTCTCCGACCCGAACGGAGCGCGCTACCAGGCTGCGCCACACCCCGAAGCGGCACACAGGGTAGCCGCTCTCGACACAGACCGGACACACTCTTCCAGCTACGTTGTCTCGACCGACAACTCGAGGAGAGAAGATGAATGTGGTGACGCTGGTCGGCAACCTGGCCACCGATGTAGAGCTACGCGAGTTCGGCGAAGAGAAACAGCTTGCGACGTTCCGCCTCGCCGTCGACCGCGGCGGCAAGGACGACGAGGCCGACTTCTTCAGGATCTCGGTCTGGGATCGCCAGGCTCGGGCTTGCGCCGAGCATCTGGCGAAGGGCCGCAAGGTCGCGCTCGAGGGACGGTTGAGAACGAGCTCGTGGGAGGACAACGGCGAGAAGCGGAGTCGCGTCGAGGTGGTGGCGCGGCGAGTCGAGTTTTTCTTGCCGGCGTCGACCTCAAGCGGGGAGGTGGTGCCGTTCGAGGCCGCCGTTGCGTAAGAAGTCCTCGATAGCGCGAGCGCAGGCGTCCGGTCGCTCGCCGATCAGCAGGTGGCCGCAGTCGGGAATCACACGAAGACGCGCACGTAGTCGCCGCGTGTACTCGAAGGCGTCGTCGAGGGGGAGTTGCACGTCTTCGGCTCCCCACAGCACGAGCGCCGGGCAGTCGACGTCTTCGAGCTCCTGACGTGGATCGTCCACACGGAGTGCCTGCCACGCGCCGTCCACGTCCGTATGCAGCAGGTGGGCCGCCAGGAATCCCTCGACCGCGTCGTTCGTGAGCGCCGACGGATCGGCCACGGAAACGACGCCGAACACGATCCTGCGGAGAATGCGTGAGCGGGCGACCCAGCTCCGGCCGTATCCCGCCAGGCGTCCCGGTCGAACGACGGTGAAAATCGAGAGCAGCTCCCGTCCCCAGACGTTGCCGATGCTGAGGCCGGCAGCGCCCGCCAGGACCATGGCCGAGACGGCTCCCGGCCGGCGGAGGGCAAGGCGAACGACGACCATGCCGCCGAGCGAGTGGCCGACGACCGGCGCCGGCAGCATCCGCTCCTGCTCCGCGACGAGCGCGACGCGGTCGGCATACGGCTCGAGGCCCGAGATGGCAGGGAGTGCCGACGAGCCGCCGTGGCCGGGAAGGTCCGGGACGAGCAGTCGGTGCCTCGGCGCGAGTAGCGGGACGAGCTCGGTCCAGTTCGCCGCCGCGCCACCCAGGCCGTGGACCAGGATGAGTGGTGAGCCCTCGCCGCCGACGAAGTAGCGCATTCGGACGCCCTTGACGTCGGCAAACCGCTCCTCGAGGCCGGCGAGCTTTGCGTACGTCACGACCGGCGATTATCCTGTGTGGTGATGAGTGCTTTGGGAGGGCCGGCCCTTTGAATCCGGCACCGACATGTGGAGGCTTGATCTAGCCCGCTGAGCGCATAGCGCCGGCGGGTTTTTCGTTGTCAAGGAGAGGAGCGTCGATGGCAAATCACCTCACGCCCGAGGAGCTGTCCAAGGAGCTCGGGATCGACCGCCAGGAGATCATCCGGGTCTGCGTCGAGGAAGGCGTGCCCATCTACCAGGGCAAGATCGACAAGACCCTGTTCCAGGCGCAGCTCGAGGCGCTGGGTGCTTTGCAGAAGCACTGAGTAGGTAAAGCCGACTAAGCCGACTTGCGTGCCGGCTGGCGCCGGCTTCGAGAGCCGCTCTTGGGGGCGGCTTTCGTCTTCCTCGAGCCGGAGGCGGTGGTCGCCTTCCGATCCTGCGCTTCCGCGACGCTGCGCTTGAGCGCCTCCATCAGGTCGACGACGGGCGTCTCGGGAGCAGGCTCGGGCTTCGTGATCTCCTGACCGTCGAGCTTTGCCTCGAGCATCTGGCGCAGGTCGCTCCGGTACTGGCTGTGCAGCTCTTCGGGCTCGAAGTCGCCGACGAGGCTGTCCATCACCTGTCGTGCGAGGTCGAGCTCCGCCTCCTTGACTTCTGTGCCGGCTACGGCCTCGTCGATCTCGGCCTGCGAGCGAACGTCCTCGGCCAGGAAGAGCGTTTCGAGTACGAGCGCATCGCCTTTCGGTCGAATGAACGCGAAGTACTCCGCGCCGCGGAGGACAAAGCGGCCGATCGCGCCCATGCTTGCCTGCTTCATCGCTTCGAGCAACAAAACGTATGGGCGTCGCTGCGCGGGCGTCGAGGACGGCGAGAGGAAGTACGTGCGATCGAGATAGACGGGATCGACCTCGTCGAGCGGCACGAAGCGCGTGATGTCGATCGACCGAGAGTCGTCGTGCTGCTGGATCGCCTCAAGATCCGCGTCTTCCACGATGACGAACTCGCCCTTCGTCACCTCCCAGCCCTTGACGATCTCGTCCGGGCCGACCTCACGCTCGTGCGTTGGACACCAGCGCTTCTGGCGGATCGGCGTCTTGCACTCGCGATGCAGCGTGCGGAAGCTGACATCCGACTGCTTCGCCTTCGGCGTCGTAGCGAGAGCCAGGCCAACCGGGATGTTGACTAGGCCGAAACTGATGGATCCGTTCCAGATCGTGCGCATGGGGCCGCTCCCAAAAGAGTGTAGTGGGACCGGCCCATTCGCCGCGATTTGCGAGGTTTCCTGCTCAGGCTACGGCGACCTCGGCCTCACCGGCGGGCTCGTACACGGGCCGGAAGCCGAGAGCCCTGCCGAAAGGCGCGCCCATGACAAGCGCCGCGCGCTGCAGGCTGTGTGGAATGACGGGGAGACGGACGTCGTCGAAATGGTGCTTGGCGATGACGGCGAGCCGGAGCGGGCTCGGCATGCCGCTCTTCGAAGTCTTGCCGTCACCTGCGAGGCCGAACATCGTCTCGATCAGCTGCTCGAAGCCGAGCGCCGGGCTGACCTTGCAGAGGAAGCGTGCCTGCCCCGCGCCGGCGTTGTAGAACCTGTGCGGGACACCGGGCTCGACGGTGACGACCTCGCCCAGGCCCGCCTCGATCCTCTTCCGCCCGACCGTCATTCCGACGGTGCCCTCGATCACTTCGAACCGCTCGGTCTGGTACGGATGGACGTGCGCGGTAGCAACGCGTGCGCCGGGCTGGAGCAGCGTCTCGACGACGACGTACTCGCCGTTCGTGTCGCGCGACGTCTCGACGAAGGTGAGACGCTCGCCGGTGAGCGGGTTCTCGACGGTTTGGCCGGTCCGGATCATTTGAGCTCCTTGCTGATAGGCATGAGTAAGGGCACTCAGCCTGCGCGACGATGCACGTGTCCGGAAGCGAGGAGAACCCGCGGTTTTGCAGCGGCAACCCCGCGTCCGGGCGTTCGGGCAACCACACTAAGCTTTTGACCAGCATGGCGACCGCGGCCCGAACCATTCCCTTCGAAGAGGAGCCCATCGCGGCGCGGCGGACGATCGCGCGCCTCTGGACGGACGCGACGGCGCGCGGCTGGTCCGGCCCGGCGTATCTCGTGGACGAAGGCGATCGCTGGCGCGAGGTGTCGGGGGAGGAGGCTGCAACTGCGGTCGACGAGCTTGCGCACGGCCTGCTAGCGCTCGGCATCCGCAAGGGCGATGCCTTCGCCATCCTCGGCTCGACACGTCTCGAATGGGCGCTGTTCGACTTCGCGCTGGGACTGGTCGGCGCCGTCGGTGCGCCGATCTACATGAACAGCTCGTCGAAGGATTGCGCCTACGTGCTCGCGCACTCGGACGCCGTCGGCGTCCTCTGCGAGGACGAAGAGCAGCGGGCGAAGTGCGAAGGCGCGGAGCTCGCGCACGTGCTCACGTTCGCGGAGCTCGACGATCTACGAGCGCGAGGGCGAGAGCACGCGGAACAGCATCCCACCGCCGTCGCCGAAGCAGCCGCCGCAATCGAAGAGGACGACCTCTTCACCTTCATCTACACCTCGGGGACAACCGGACCGCCGAAGGCTTGCATGATCAGCCACTGCAACTACTACGAGATGGCGGACAAGGCTCGACAGGTCGAGGAGTTCACCGTCACCGACGACGTGATGCTGCTCTATCTCCCGCTGGCGCACAACTTCGGCCGGCTAATGCATCTGCTCAGCCCACACGTCGGTTACACGCTTGCCTTCTGCCCCGACCCGTACGCCGTCGTCGAGGCGCTTCCGAAGGTCCGGCCGACGATCCTTCCGAGCGTCCCGCGCGTGTACGAGAAGGTTCACTCCGGCGTCACGGCGAAGTTCGAGGAGGCCTCGGGCCTCAAGCGCCGACTGGTCGACTGGGCGCTCGGCGTCGGCCGTGAAGCGAGCCGGCTCCGCCAGGAAGGGCGCCCGTTGCCGGCCGTCCTGGCAGCGAAGCATCGCGTCGCCCATCGTCTCATCTTCGCGAAGGTGAAGGACAGGCTCGGCGGCCGGATTCGAGTCTGCGTCTCGGGCGGCGCTCCGCTTGCGAAGGAGATCATCGAGTTCTTCCACACACTCGACATCCTCGTCCTCGAGGGCTACGGCCTCACCGAGTGCACGACTGCGGCAACGGTGAACCGGCCGACGCGGTTCCGTTTCGGGACTGTGGGCCCCGCTCTCCCCGGCGTCGAGCTCCGAATCGCTGACGACGGCGAAATCCTGATCAAGACGGACACGATCTTCCAGGGCTACTACAAGGACCTTGAGGCGACCGCGGAAGTGCTGCCCGGGGACGGCTGGCTCCGTTCCGGTGATCTCGGCGCGCTCGACGCCGACGGCTTCCTGACCGTCACTGACCGTAAGAAGGACATCCTCGTCACCGCCGGTGGAAAGAACGTCGCGCCGCAGAACCTCGAGAACGCGCTCAAGACGCACGCGATCATCTCGCAGGCCCTCGTCATCGGTGACCGTCGACCCTATGTCGCGGCGTTGATCACGCTCAGCGAGGATGCATCGCCGGACACTGCGCAAGAACGTGTCGAGCAGATCGTCGACGAGGTGAACCAGGACCACTCGCGCTTCGAGCAGATCAAGCGGTTCGTGATCCTTCCGCGCGACTTCAGCCCCGACGCGGGCGAGGTGACGCCGACGCTCAAGCTCAAGCGGCGTGTCTGCGAGGAGCACTTCGCGGCCGAGATCGAGAGCCTCTACTCCTGACCGACGTCTTTCTCGTCCTCTCGTCGTTCCTGGCGAGCGCCGTCGAGATGGTGGAGGCGCTGACGATCGTCCTGGCGATGGGCGTGACTCGCGGGTGGCGTCCGACCCTGGTCGGAACCGTCGTCGCATTGATCGCGCTCGCCGCCATTGTGGCCGTGCTCGGGCCTGCCCTGACTGTTATTCCGATCGAGACACTTCGCCTCGTCGTCGGCGCGTTGCTCCTCGTCTTCGGGCTCCAGTGGCTCCGGAAGGCGATCCTGCGTGCGAGCGGCTGGCGCGCGATTCGAGACGAGGACGCCGTCTTCGCACGTGAGGCCGACGCCGCCCGGCACGCCGCGCGGGAGGAACGTGCGGGGCTCGATTGGTACGCGTTCACGATCTCGTTCAAGGGCGTCCTCCTCGAAGGCCTCGAGGTTGCGTTCATCGTCCTCACGTTCGGAAGCGCGCAGGGGAGTATTCCCCTGGCAGCAGCCGGCGCAGCGGCCGCGGCGATTCTCGTCGTCGTCGCCGGTGTCGTCGTCCGGGAGCCCTTGAGCCGGGTCCCCGAGAACACGCTCGCGTTCGCCGTCGGCGTGATGCTGACGACGTTCGGAATCTTCTGGGGCGCCGAGGGCGCGGGAGTCGACTGGCCCGGCGGCGACGCCGCGTTGCCGGGAGTTCTCGCATTCGTCGCACTCCTGTCGTTCGGGTTCGTCACTGCGCTCCGGCGGCGGAGGCTCGTGCCGGCGTGAGACGCTTCGGCAGGTTCTGGTGGGACTTCATCGTCGGCGACGACTGGCGGGTCGCTGCCGGGGTCCTCCTCGCCTTCGGTCTCACCGCGCTGCTCGCGACGACGTCGGTGCCGGCCTGGTGGTTGCTACCGCTTGCCGTGGCAGCAGTGTTGTGGCTGTCGCTGCGCCGTGCGGTGCGGAGTTAGACCCGCCGAGCGCCGACGAACGCCGACGCGTAGTACCCGCTCATCGACGAGATCTTCACCACGTCACCGGTGTGGGGCGAGTGGATGAACTGTCCGCCTCCGATGTAGATGCCCATGTGACCGAGCCCGTTGAAGAAGACGAGATCGCCCGGCTGCAGTTGGCCGAGCGAGACGGGCGTGCCCATGTTGTACATCGCGTACGTGCTGTGGGGGAGCGAGACGCCGATCTGAGCAAAGACGTACATGACGAATCCCGAGCAGTCGAAGCCCGACGGGCTGGACCCGCCCCAGCGGTAGGGCGTCCCGAGGTAGCCCATCGCGATTCCGACGACGCCGCCGTGCGTACTGGGCGGTGCGACCGTTGTGCCTTCAGGCGTCGCTGCGGCTACTCCGACGACGGGCTGGGGCGAAGAAGTGCTCGACCCGGAGCTCGACGAGCTCGACGAGCTCGACGACGCGGTGCTGCGGGCGGCCGCAAGGCGAGCCCGCGCCGCTGCCTCCAGCTGCCGCTGACGCGCAGCCTCTGCAGCCTTCATCCGCTCGATCTCGCCCTTGATGGACGAGAGCAGCTGTCGACGCGAAGCGAGCTGCGACTCGATCTGCTGCCGCTGTGCGGCCTTCTCGGCAACGACCTGCTGCTGTGCCGCATGCGCGTCGCGCAGCTCGAGGCGATGGCGCTTGACGGCCGCCCTGAAGTCGGTGACCTGGTCGAGAATGCTCGCGTCCTGCCGCGACGTCGAGTTCACAGCCTCGACCCGGTTCAGCAGGTCCTCGAGGCTCGTCGAGCCGAGGAGCACCGAGAGCGTCGAATTGTCCTGAGTCGAGGTGTAAGCCGCCACCAGCCGGTTTGCGAGCGACTTCTGCGCGACGGTCAGGTTCGACTGAGCGACGTTGAGCTGCTTCCTGTTCTCCTGCAAGTCGCCCTCGATCTTGCGGAGCTTCACGTTGGCCAGGTTGTAGGCCTCGATCGCACCATCCAGATTCCGGTCGATCTGCGAGATCTGCGCCAGCACCTGCTGGGCCTGCGCCTGCTTCGCGGCGATGCCGCCGGGGTCGGCGGATGCCGAGGCCGCCACTGACAACAAGGCCGCGGCAATGGCGACAACGAACGCCTGCG